>JBBRRG010000064.1:0-7416 GCA_038200895.1 Candidatus Nitrosocosmicus sp.
CTGTTTGAAGCCCCATTTTCGAAGGATACGGTATATATGAATAGAATGATACTTTATACCACTTTTCTTTATGATTAATTCTTCCACCTGTTTTGTGGTCCAGCCTTGGTTGCTTTGTTTTAGTTCTCGCTTAATCTGGTAACTAATCTCTTCTGATAGTTCTGGCGGTCTACCGCTTTTTGTTCTATCTTTTAGTCCTTCTATACCTTCTTTATCATATCTTTTTAACCAGTCTGAAGCCCAGGGATGGCTTCGATGTATCTCTTTTACAACACGAAAAGGAATTTGTCCATCCTCTCGTACTCTGATAATTAGCAGTAGTCTTTCCTTAACCTTTGGATCGTTTTCTTTTGTACAAATTAACCAATTTGGTTTTGGTTGGTGGCATTGAGAACAGTTAGATAAATACAAAGGTGGTAGATAGCTTTTGTGTTTTATTATAAAAACTATGACAAATTGTTTAGCATACTTGTGTTAATTGGTATAATGTATGTAGATTAAGGAATATTTTCCTATTTTTTCAAAAAGAACTCTAGGTTAAATATATGAAAAAGTAAAAAATAAATAATTTCTTAATAGATATAATTCCAAATTAAAAGGTTAAAAGATTAAATAATGAAATAAAATTTAAATGTATAATATCAAATCGTTTAATAATTACTTAAATATCAAACTCGATTGAGAAATAATATTAAACTATCATTTTATTAGTGACATAAAATTTTCATAAACTATTTTTGAATATTTGCTTAAATCTTTAACTTTTTTTTCCATATCAAATACTAGATCATATTTATCAATATTCTCACTTTGAATCTCAATCCGATATTCGTGTATCCAGTCTAAAATCATTTGCTCTGTTACTTCTAAATGGAATTGAATTGCAAAAGCAGTTTTATATTTAAATGCTTGTAAATACATATTAGAATATGATAAAACATTTACATTTTTAGGTAACTCGAATGTGTCACCATGCCACTGAAATACTTGAATTTTTTTATCTGGAATATTTTTAAATAAAGAATTTTTACCATCATCTGTTATATCAACAAACCCCCAACCAATTTCTTTTTTTGATCCATTGTATACTTTTCCTCCACAAGAACTAGATATTATCTGAGAGCCTAAACAGATACCTAAAATAGGAATTCCAAAATTGATAGAATCCACAACTAGTTGCGTTTCTTTTTTAATATATTCAAAATTATCATTTACTGACATAGGACCACCTAATAAAAAAATTGCATCAAAATTTTCTATATTTTTAGGGATCGCATCCTTTGATGCGAGAATTTCTGAAATTCTATAGCCATCTGACAGAAGAAATTCTTTAAAGCTTCCCAATGTTTCACAGGGAATATTTTGAATAGCAAGAATCTCATTTGATTTGCCCAACATTATTATATTCAAAATCAACATTAAAAACATTCTATAATAGCCAAAGTATTTCTCCCAATAAGTAAGGATGAATTTTAAAGAGATTGTCTTTTTAACATTAAGTTCAATAAAAGAAAGGAGAACTCGGAACATACTTACCATAATTATGATAACAATGGGATGTGGGCTATTAGTTTCCTTAAATAGTTTAACTCAAGGTCTTATTGATTTTGTAGAACAGAATTTTAAGAAAATTCTACCTAATCAGATAATAATTTCAAACTCAGATAGAATTCAACAATCTAACTTGCAAAATATTCAAAATAAACTTGAAGTTTTATTTGATAAAAATCTAACGGTAGTTGGAAAAAGAATACCATTTGATAATTCCGCTATAAAATACCTCGAAAATATAAATGGCGTAGAGTTTATTGATCCTGCATACCAGGGCATGATATTACTAAATCATGAGAATAAATCGGAAATAACCAATGTGATTGCAACCAATTTTACAAATTTAAAAAACATTATCCCTGATTTTAATAGCAATAACCAGATATTCAAACAATCATTCATAAATAAAAAAATAATAGTATTACCTCAAAAAATTAGTGAAAGTCTTTCTCTTCTCAATAAAAAAGAAGGTAAAGGAAATGATGATATTATAACTTTAAAAAATATCAAGGAAAGTACAAATCCATCGTCATCGTCATCATTACTAAAAAATAATAATAATTTTAATGTGATTGCAATTATTAATTCTACAGGTAATCCTATAATAGACAATTCTGCATTTATTGAAACTCAAACAGGTAAAGAAATTCTCAATAAATCAAGTGACTATGACATATTATTTTTAACGTATAATGATATGAACAAAGTAGACAGCATTGTAAAAACAATACAGAAACATTTTAACAACCAAGTTTCAATTTTAAATTCTTTAGAAATAATAAAAACTCTAACCAAATTCATAGTAGGCATTTCTACTTTTATTTCAAGTATTGCAGTATTTTCCCTTGTAGTAGGTTCATTAGGAATTATAATTACAATATATACATCAGTAATTGAGCGTACTAGAGAAATAGGGATTTTGAAGGCGCTTGGCGGAACAAACAAAACAATACTGGGCATGTTTTTAACAGAATCGGTGATAATAGGAATGATTGGTGCTGGAATTGGAATCTTATTTGGATTTTTTGGCTCTTATGTTCTTTTAAATGCATTTTTGTTTTTTTTAAAATTACCAATAAAAATATTTCCCGTCTTTGACATAATAGAGATATTAAAGATTTTCATAGTCGTGGTAGGTTTAAGTATTTTTTCGGGGCTTTATCCTGCCTACAAAGGCTCAAGGGTTTCTCCGGTAAATGCACTAAATAAATATTTCTAATTTTATCTTATATTTTTCTAAAAATAATAAGATAATATTTATTTCGCACTGGGTATAATATTAGAGACCTAATTGAATGAATCCTCTACTATACACAATATTCTAACCAACGGCGATGATAATGATAATAAAAATTCTATTGATAATGTTAACCAAAATTCACCTAATAATAAAAAAAAAAAATTTATACTCTCTAAAGCTCTATCCCCAAAAGGAGACCAACCACAGGCAATTAATAATTTAATTGAGGGAATAAAATCAAATAAAAAAAAACAAATATTATTAGGTGTTACTGGAAGTGGTAAAACTTTTACTATTGCAAACGTTATTTCAAAAATAAATAGAAATGTAATGGTAATATCACATAATAAAACTCTCTCAGCACAGCTATATGCTGAATTTAAAGAATTTTTTCCAAATAACAATGTGGGTTATTTTGTTAGTTTTTATGATTATTATCAGCCTGAAAGTTATATGCCACAAACTGATACATATATAGAAAAAGATACTGAAATTAATGAAAAAATTGAACAAATGAGATTGGAAGCGACCTCTATGTTACTGTCAGGTGAGCCAACTATTATTGTAGCAACTGTTTCATGTATTTACTCACTCGGATCCCCTACAGAATGGAAAGAACAATCAATAATTTTAAAAAAAGGTATGAATATTAGCAGAAAATCAATCATTCACAAGCTAGTAAAAATTAGATATGAAAGAAATGATACTAGCCCACTCAATGGGACTTTTAGATCAAAAGGAGACATCATAGATATAATTCCAGGATATTCAAAAGAGATGATTAGGATAAGTCTTTATGGTAACACAATAGAGAACATTTACACCCTAAATAAAGATACAAAAGAAACCATTAGAGAAGAAGAATCAATAGTAACAATTTTTCCAGCAAAACACTACTTGGTAGATGATAATATACAAAACAATGCAATAAAATCAATAAAAGAAGAAATGGAAGAATGGTTGCCTCATCTTCCATCAGAATTAGAAAAACAAAGACTCAAGTCAAGAACAAACTATGATTTAGAAATGATAACGGAATTAGGATACTGCAATGGAATTGAAAATTATTCAAGACATTTTGATAGAAGAAAACCAGGTAAACCACCATATTGTCTGCTTGATTTTTTTAAAAAAGATTTCTTGCTGGTAATTGATGAATCTCATGTAACATTACCACAAGTTATGGCAATGTTCAAAGGAGATCATTCACGAAAGAAAACATTGGTAGACTATGGATTTAGATTACCAAGTGCATTTGACAACAGACCCCTCAAATTTGAAGAATTTGAAGAATACTTTAATAATGTGATTTTTGTATCTGCAACACCAGGAAAATATGAATTAAATAATTATGATAATCTAGTTGAACAAGTTGTAAGACCTACAGGTCTTGTAGATCCCAAGATAGAAATTAGAGAAACCAAAGATCAAATCAAAGATTTAATAAATGAGATAAATAAACGATCTGAAAAAAATCAAAGGACACTTGTTACAACATTGACCAAAAAGATGGCAGAGGATATGGCAGAATTTTTATCAAAAAATGATATAAAAGTAAGATACATACATTCAGAAGTAAATGGAATAGAAAGAACTGAATTACTAAGGCAATTAAGATCTGGAGAATTCGATGTTCTAGTGGGAATTAATTTATTAAGAGAAGGACTTGATTTACCTGAAGTTTCACTTGTCGCAATAATGGATGCAGATAAAGAAGGATTTTTGAGAAGCTATACAAGTTTGATTCAAACTTTTGGTAGAGCTGCAAGAAATATAGATGGAAAGGTAATTTTATATTCAAATGTTGTAACCAAGTCTATAAAAGAAGCAGTTGTAGAAACCAATAAAAGACGTAGAAAACAAATTGAATATAACGATATCAACAAAATTGAACCCAAAACAATTATTAAACAAGTTCCAGAAAAAATTTCGAATATATCAAAATTTGATATAGATTTAAAGACAATGACAAGAAATGATTTGATAAACCTTTCAATTAAAATAGAAAATCAAATGAACAAATTTGCAGAGGATCTGGATTTTGAAAAAGCTATAGAACAGAGAGAAGATTTAAGAAAAATAAATGAAATTCTGATGATAAAAATATAATTACAATATAGGAAATTAAATGCAAAATAATAATAATATAATTATCAAAGGAGCAAAACAACATAATTTAAAAAATATAAATTTAGATATTCCTAAAAATAAATTAATAGTTTTTACAGGGCTATCTGGATCAGGAAAATCCACACTAGCTTTTGATACAATTTTTGCAGAAGGTCAAAGAAGATATGTTGAATCATTATCAGCCTATGCAAGACAATTTTTGCAAATAATGGATAAGCCAGATGTCGATGTAATCGAAGGATTGTCTCCAGCAATTGCTATCCAACAGAAAACCACAAATAAAAATCCACGCTCCACTGTAGGGACAATAACAGAAATTTATGACTATTTAAGGTTGTTATTTTCCAAAATTGGCATTCCACATTGTCCACAATGTGATAGAAAGATATCAAATCAATCTATTGATACAATAGTCAATAGAATAACGGTAGAAATGGAAAATATTCTCAAAATGGATAAAAAATCGACATTATATATTTTAGCGCCCCTAGTTAGAGAAAAAAAAGGAATCTATGAAAAAGTTTTAAAGGATTTAAAAGATGAAGGATATGCAAGAGTACGAATAGATAAAAAAATAATAAATTTAAATGAATTTGAAAAATTAGATCTAATACCAGAAACAGAAAAGCAAAAAAGGCACTCAATTGACGTAGTAATGGATAGAATTATTCTAGATTCAGAAAATATAGAGAAAGACAGGATTTTTGAATCTGTACAAAATGCATTGAATATGGGAGAGGGATTGATGATTGTACAAATAGAAAATAAGGATTATATATTTTCGCAAAAAAATGCATGTCCATATTGTGACATAAACCTTGGAGAAATGGAGCCCAGATCTTTTTCATTTAACTCACCATTTGGGGCATGTAGTAAATGTAACGGTTTAGGAATAGAAATAGAATTTGATCCTGATTTAATAATACCAGATAAGAGTAAGAGTATCCTAAATGGAGGTATAAAACCCTGGTCAACCGGGCAGTTCGCAAGTTTCAGAACGTCAATGCTAAAGGATGTCGGAAAGAAATTTGGTTTTAATTTGAATACACCTATAGATAAAATGAATGAAGAGCAATTGAATGTTATTTTATATGGAACAGATATTAAAATAAATTATAACTATATTTCCAAATCTAGTGAAAGTTCTTGGGAATATTCTGGAAGATTCAAAGGTGTAATACCAAATTTAGAAAAAATATACAACGAAACAGAATCTGAATCAAAAAGAGAAGAAATAAGTAAATTTATGAAAGAAAAACCATGTGAAAAATGCAAAGGTTATAGATTAAAAAAAGAAGCGCTTTCAGTAAAAATAAATGAAAAATCAATAATGGATATCTGTAATTTACCAATAGATCAGACAATAGATTTTTTTAATAAAATAAATTTAACACAGAGCGAAGCAATTATTTCAAAACAGATTTTAAAGGAGATTAAAAGTAGACTCGAATTTCTCTTAGGTGTTGGATTAAATTATTTGAATCTAAACAGAAAAGCAGGGACATTATCAGGAGGAGAATCACAAAGAATAAGATTAGCAACACAGATAGGGTCTAATTTAACAGGCGTTCTGTATGTACTTGATGAGCCCACTATTGGATTGCACCAAAGAGACAACGCTCTTTTGATTAAAACATTGCACAGATTGCGTGACCTTGGAAATACAGTTATAATTGTAGAGCATGACGAAGACATAATAAGAAATTCAGATTGGATAATAGACATAGGGCCTGCTGCTGGAATCCATGGTGGCCAAATAGTAGCATCTGGAAAAATAGGACATATCATGGAGAACAAAAATTCCATTACAGGCGAATTTTTATCGGGCAAAAAAAAAGTAATAGACAATGTTGAAAGAAAAGAAAGCAATGGAAAATTCATATCAGTTTTAGGCGCTCGTGAAAATAATTTAAAAAATATAAATCCAAAATTTCCAATTGGATTGATCACCGTTGTTACAGGAGTATCTGGGTCAGGAAAATCCACTTTAGTAAATGACATATTATATAATTATTTGATGAACCATTTTTATAAATCAAAACTAACAATAGGAAAATCTGAAAAAATTCAAGGAGTAGAAAACATAGACAAAATCATAGGAATTGATCAATCTCCAATTGGAAGAACCCCAAGATCTAATGCGGTAACATATGTTAATGCGTTTACTAAAATAAGAGAGCTCTATTCATCAACACAAGAATCAAAGGAAAAAGGGTACAAACCTGGAAGATTTTCATTTAATTTACCATCTGGTAGATGTGACGTATGTGAAGGAGCAGGTGTTCGAAAAATAGAAATGCAGTTTCTTCCTGATGTATACATAACATGTGATCAATGTCATGGTAAAAGATACAATACCGAAACACTTGCAATAAAATACAAAGGAAAAAATATTTCAGAAATTCTGGATATGACAATTGAAGAAGCTATGGACTTTTTCAAAAATATTACGGTAATAGCGAACAAATTAAAGCTATTAAATGATGTAGGATTAG
>JBBRRG010000065.1:0-7375 GCA_038200895.1 Candidatus Nitrosocosmicus sp.
TCTGCAATTTTTTACCATGACGAAAAGCAAAAAGAGATTGCTGAGAAATCAAAAAAAGATCTTGAACAAAAGGGACTTTACAAAGATCCTATTGTGACAGAAATTACTCCTTTTAAAAATTATTATGTAGCAGAGGATTATCACAAAAATTATTATGACAATCATCAAGATGCACCTTATTGCAACTTTGTTATTGATCCAAAAGTTCACAAACTTCTACAGCAATATAGAAATGATGTAAAAGAAGTGTACAAATAGAATTTTATAAGTAAACTATTGACACGGCTGCTGCTGCTGCTGCTGCCATTATCTTTGCAAAACCTTCACTTTTTCATATTTTTATAAAATTCAAAAATTAATCTGTGTGATCGTCTTTGCCTCTAAATACTTCTTTTGCTTTATTAATGGTACCAGATGCAGTATCTACTGTTTTATCTGTAACTTTATTAATAGTATTTGAAACTTTGTCTAATGCATTATCAACACGATCATCTGTTTTTTCACCTTTTTCCATGTAATTATTTAACTCGGAAAATGGAAAATCTAATTGTAATTGTGTTCCATCGTATCCTCTTATTTTAGATTTAGGAATGTTGAATACTTTAGATCTGCCTTCTTCAACAATTATGTTGTCTCCTCTTTCCCCAATAATGTTTCCAGTAGGTTGGTTATCGGAGCTAATGACGCCCTTTTTAGAGATGATCAATTCAGAAAAATCAATTGATGACATAATATTTCGGATAGATTATAAGATAAAAACTTTCCCATTATTTCTTAAATAATGTAAAAAATACCAAACTTATTGTTAGATGAATATGATTAAATTATTTTTTTAAAATAGTTTATCTTGGGCTATTTTAATATAATTATTAACAAATCTATGGACCTTTTGCAATGTTTCTATGAGATATCCAAACCAAAAGGTACTTTTTCATTTATTTTATTAAGATGTAATCGTTCTATATAGCAAATCTTTATCGTCTACATCAGGCCAAGTTTCCATGTTCCTCAACTTTATTATTGCATGGACAGTTACAATTTTCAATTTGTTGCATAGAGTGATGATTATCTTTTTGACAATTTTCACATAATAGTTGTGATTGGGACATTATGAATAAAACAAATGACATATATATTAAAATTTATTGAATTTAAATCCAAATAATAATTGTACACCATATTAATATAATTCTTTTATCTTTATTTAATATGGCAGAAGATAGTAAAAAAGATAAAGATAAAGGTAAAAAAACTGTGGAGGAAAAAGCAGATAGATCCGTAGTAGACACATATGGATCAGAACAACCAGAAGAAGAAGAAATACAAGAACATCCAGAACATTAATGTAGTATATGGATAATATAATATGTTTTAAACAAGATATTTCATCTAAAATATTTTATTTATCGAACAATAAAAAATATTAATCTTGTTTTATTTTTTTTTTAAATAGTTCAATTCATCTTTGTTTACATAATAAAGTCCCAAAATGACCAATGTTGTTGCAATCAATTGCATTATTCCTATTTTTTCATTTAAAATAAAAAAAGATAAAACTAATCCAAATATTGTGGAAGATGAAAATATGACTATAGTTTTTAAAGTCCCAATAATTCTTAATGATTCGATGAAAAAGAATAAAGATACACCAAATCCTCCAATCCCGAGGAATAAAAGATACGGTATTTGATTTATCTCAAAATTTAATTTATATCCAAGGTAAAAAGAAACTATTAAAAGAAGTGTTCCTCCGATTAATGATTTTACTAATACAATTTTTGCTGTATTTGTAATTCTTTTTGAGATGATTTTACTTATGTTATTGTCTAGGCCCCAACAAAGGGTAGAGAAAATTATTAGAATATTTCCGAAATTAAGATCAAAGTTATACCAGTTATCTTGGCCATTAATATTAGATGACAACGAAATTAATGTTATTCCAAAAATAGTTATGGTAATTCCAAGGTAACCAATTTTAGTTAACTTTTCTTTAAAAAATAATAAAGCAATAATTACTGTGAAAAGTAACTCTCCTCCTTCCAATACTGAAGCATCAGAGGCAGTTGTTCTCTTTAATCCTTCAAAGAATAAAAATGGAGCAATACCACCTCCCAATAATCCGATAACCAATAGAATTGCATAATCATCTTTTTTTAAGGATTCTTTTTCTTTTTTATTTCTTTTACCCATCAATGTGATAGGAAGCATAAAAAATCCAGCAATTAGATAAGTCATTGAGGATAAAGTTAATGGTTGGATTTGACTTGCCAGAATCGGTTTTGCTATTGGAAATATTGAACCAACGAAAGCTGCTGAAATAAAAGCTGCTACATAACCATACACTATGCGATACTTTATAGAAATATCAAATTTTTAACTATTGTCTTTTATAAAGTTATTTAAAGTTAAGAATTATATTATTTTATTAAAAGTATTAACTATAAGTAAATCTTGTAACCATCTATTCTTAAAGTCTTATTAAAGAACTAATATTGATTATTGATTATGTACGATAAGGAATATTATTATGATTTAATGATAAAGCGGCTTTTAGGATATATCAATATGAAGGTTATGAAGGATAGAAGGTTTCAAAGAATACAATAAAAATAGTTCATATTTTATATAATTGTTAACAGAACCTGTAAAAGATACTATTAAAAAAACTTCAATTACATTATACTACTACTATTATTACTTTCAACCAAATTGGTATTGGTTAAGATACTGATTCTGTTGTTTTTCTTTCTTTATTATGGTATTTTATTTTTGGAAATAATTCTCTTTTTAGTATGTCTCTTTCAATTGATACTCTTCCAGGACCAGAAATTAGCAAGCTTATCGCAATAAACATAAGTAAAAGTTCTAGCTCATATCCACCTACAAAGCCCTTTGAAATTTTTGCTGCTAATATTACACCTGTCATTTCAATAATAAATAATATGGAGGCTATTCGGGTTGCTATTCCTAATATTAATGCAAATCCTCCTATCACTTCTAATAGTGCAACAGGCAAAGCTAGTTCAGGAGGAAGTCCTAGGGAGCCTAAAAATCCTTGAGTTTTATCCATACCTGAAAGTTTTGGAAGTCCATGTAATATGAAAGCAATTCCAGCAATTATTCTTATAGGTAGCGGTGAAAATGTTATCAGTCTATCAAAAGTGTTAATATTATTAGTTTTCACTATGAATTATTATATTTAAAAGGTTAAATATCTTAATATCGAATTTTGTTTTCTGTCTCTTTGTTTATAATAATTAGATAATTTTGGAAACATTCAAGAAGGAGAAGTAATTTGAAACCGCTACTTTTGCATTCACGCGTTTATAGTAGCCAAAATAATTACATTGTCTATTTATAAATGCAAAGAAGAACATAACTTCATCAACAGAAATATTGCAGCAAGAACCAGATGAACAATCATCAAAGCTGGCTCAAACTATGCCTTATTCTGGTTACCGTTGAACAAATAAAAAAATATGTTCATTACACAACTATTTATGTTATCAGGATTATTGGATAAGGCGAGTCATTCATCTCAGACTTGTTATAATTCTCATTATTATCTTTATTCTGATATGAAATATTATTATTATAATGTTGCTGAAATTCATTATTTAATATCATATTTTCTTTTACCATATCCCTGCTATGTCAGGACCCGTATTTAAAATAAAAGCATTATGTATAATCACGTGAATAGAGTGGAGGGAATGGGATTTGAACCCATGACCACCTGCGTGTAAGGCAGGTATCCTAACCAGTCTAGACAACCCCTCCAAAAAATTATTTAAAACTGTAATTATCTAATGCTATTAAACGTTTGTTTTAATTTAATTATTGTGACTGTATTTTGGCAATATATCTATTCCAAAACTATTGTCATTTTTTTTATTGATGTTCTATTTGTCTTAAACGTCTGCATATAATGAAAACTCATGAGGATGGGGTCGAACAGCTACATCTACATGATCCTTTACTTCTTGTAAGATTATTGAATCAATAATTTCATCATCAAAAATTGGTTTTAGAAATTCTCTATCATTACTTAACTCTTCATATGCTTCCCGAAGAGTTGCCGGTAACTGCTTGATTCCCAGTTCCATTCTACGTTGTGGTGTCATTTTAAAGATATCTTCGTCTATTGGATCTGGTATAGGTAATTTCTTCTTTATTCCTTCTAAACCTGCCGAAATTATTGCAGAAAAAGCTAAATAGGGATTGCAAGAAGGATCCGGAGCTCTGAATTCTATTCTTTTCATATGGGCAAATCTTTCTCCTTTAAAATGAGCTGCATTTCTAATAATTGCTGATCTATTTCCGGTACTCCATGCAATGTATACAGGTGCTTCGTATCCGGGAACTAGCCTTCTATATGAATTGGTTGTGGGTGCCACTATTGCTGCAAGAGCAGGTGCGTGATTTAGAATACCTGCGGCAAAGTACCTTGCTGTTTGGGACATTTCAGCATATTTATCATTAGCATCAAAAAATAGATTTTTCTCTTTATCCCATAAACTAACATTAACATGCATGCCTGAACCATTATCTAGGGCAATGGGTTTTGGCATCATAGTTGCAATCATGCCATGCTTTTTTGCTATATTTTTTACAATATATTTATAACTTTGAACAGAATCTGCAGCATTAACTAGCGTATCAAATCTAATGTCAATTTCGCATTGTCCTGCAGTTGCAACTTCATGATGATGCGCATCACAAATGATTCCAAAATCGTTGCTGAGTACATCTACACATTCATTTCGATATTCCATTAAAGTATCACCGGGTGCACTTGGTAGATATCCTTCCTTTAGTCGTAGTGCATATCCTACCCCTTCAGTAGACCATGGCGCTTCTTTAGATATTATATTATAACTTTGAGATCTATAAGGTGTCATTGTATTAACTTCTAATTTATCAAAAACAAAAAATTCAACTTCCGGACCCCAAAAAGAGTTGTAATATCCCTGTTGCTTTACATATTCTTGTGCTCTTTTAGCAATACCTCTTGGGTCTTTTTTATATTGGCCTCTTATTTCTCCCCCATTTAATATATCGCATAAAAGTCGGGCAGTTTTATCTTTTGTTATCCATGGAATAATAGCATAAGTTGATGGATCGGGCCTAATTATAAGATCAGATTCCTGTATTTTTGTAAATCCTCTGATTGAAGAACCATCTAATTTTGGCAGTCCATATTCAAAATCCTCTCTATTGAACATATTTGCCGCCATTGTTGTATGATGAAACCTACCGGTTAATCCCGTAAACTGTAGATCTAGAAATTTTATTTCCTCATCCTTTAACTTCATCATAGCTTGTTCTGCAGTGAAATTCAAAGTCTCGATCTTTCCATCTATAACTTTATATGGCAACTGAATATTCGATATTATAAAATTAAAACCTCTAATTAAGCTTATCATATATAATATAACAAGGGGAATACTATGAGTTCTGATAATCGAATTGATTTTATCAAAATTGAGGAGATTTTTAATATATTAAAAAGAGAAATACAACTTACTAGCGGCCTTCAATCTATCCCACCTGATTTTTATCTAAATATATCTAATTTAATTTCCAAGCTGAAAAATAATACTGCTGAGAAAGAAATAGAGGAAGAAAATACAAAAATCAAAAGAGAAACAATATCTAATCAAATTAAAAATAATCTAATAGATTTATTTATTGAATCAGTAACCTTGCTATTTATTTGTAGATGTAAGAAAACTTTTGATATTAATAAAACAAAGGAAACTTTTGATTTTTCTAATTTAACAAATGAAGAAAAATATGTTTTTTATGGCAATAAGGAAAGAGAATACAGAATTAACATTGTTTTAAATACATTGTTTGAGGGAAAACCTAGAACGCTTGAAAAAATAGTATCCTCAATAAATGAAAACTATATAATTGTAAGATTTTTGGATTCGATGGAGCAATTTGTCGGTGTTAATATGAATAAATATGGGCCATTTAAAAAGGATGATGTTGCAATATTGCCTTTCGAGAATGCAAGGTCGATTATTGAAAATAACAAAGCTATAGAGATTCATATGATTAATTAATCTTACTTTTTTACAAAGTCTCTTTGTCACTTTTATCTTCTTTTTAGAATACCTTTTAACAAGTTATTTACTTTTATCTTTTACTTCATGTTTTATGTAATGCTCTGCTAATCTTTTTGAATAACAAATACCGCACAGGTATTCTGAAATATTCCATTCTGGCATAGCAATATATTTAAAATCTTTAATCTCTTTGTTGCACATTCTACATTTGATTTGGCTGCTCCCTAATCTCATTCTCTCGTAGCAATAAAAATATCGGGAAATAAAAATTGTGCCATTGTTATATGTATAAATATTATGATTTTTATTTATTTTTTAACAATATATGCCAATCATTGAAAAATCGAGTCATTTATATAATTTCTTTTTGTTTCCGTAAAAGAAATTAATAAGGGCCTTTTTTATAGAAATGGTGTCAATATGAATTATGATAATACTGACAAAACAGCATTTTTGGCAATTATGGGATTAACTGTTTTAATGGGTGTAATTGTGTATTACGTTTTTGCCATGGTTACTCCAAAAGCTGGAGTTGTGGACTCGATATACAGAATAGATCTTCCACCATCACAAACTGCTGCAAGTGCTACAGCAAATAAAACTGCTGCTGCAGCGCCAGTTGATGAATCAAAGTTTACTAAAAAAGTTTCAATAGATATATTAAAAGGTGCTTCGACTCAAGGAAATCCAAGTTATGGCCCAACTCCTGCTGCTGCTACTAGTGATGCATTAATTACATGGGATAATAAAGATAATGTTCCTCATACTGCAACTAGCGGCACAGGCCCAGATGATCCTAATAGCGGAAAACTTTTTGACTCGAGTATTATAGCTGCAAATGAAAAATATAATATACCTGCAATTAAATTAGGAAAAGGCGAACATCCATTCTATTGCACAGTACACCCTTATATGCATGGAAAAATAACTATTTCTTAACATCATCTGTTAATAATTTTATATAACTTTATTTATTTTGTATTATTTTGATAAAAAAATTATAAATGGTAAATTTATTGTAATTTATCTGATACTATTTTATAATTATTATAAAAATAACGACGTTATTTTGACGAATATTTATATAATGTAATCTTATTAAAAAGATTTATGTCGTTTTTAAGCATTAAAGATCTGCGTGTAAATATAGATGATAAAGAAATTCTTAACGGAGTTAATTTAGATGTAAATAAAGGTGAGGTTCATGCTATAATGGGGCTTAACGGATCAGGAAAAAGTACATTAGCCAATGTTTTATTGGGTCATCCTCGTTATTCGGTAATTTCAGGAGATATATTGGT
>JBBRRG010000066.1:0-7223 GCA_038200895.1 Candidatus Nitrosocosmicus sp.
ATATTACAATATTTTAATATATATTATCCAATTGGAAATTTTTTTTAATGATTTTATATATAACGATTTATGGAATTACCATGGAATGATCCTAGATCAAACAAATTTGTAACTACGGTAGGACTAATCACATCAGAAGGCATTTCTGGCCCTAATATAATGGCCTGCGAATGGACTCATCATATTTCATACAATCCAGGATTGATCGCGATTTCTTTAGGGCGCACAAAGGCCACAGTTGAAAATATTCGAAATTCCAAAGAATTTGGTATTAATCTTTGTGCCACTGATCAATCCATACTTTCCAGCATTGCTGGAGGATATAGCGGAAGCAATTACAATAAAATCAAAGCAATGAAGGAATTAGGTATTGAATTTGTCAAGGCAAACAAAATTAATACGTTAATGGTTAAAGGGGCTGCTTTAAATGCAGAATGTAAATTATTTCAAGAGATAACTTTTGGAGATCATATTATGTTTATCGGAGAGGTGATTGATGCAACGCAAAATTCTGAAAAACAGCCACTAGTATATCATGATGGAAAATATTGGTCGTTAGAATCAATAATAAAACCCAAATCAGAGGAAAGAGAAACAATGAGAAAAGTCGTAGAAAAGCATAGAAGAATAAAATAAGAATCATTATGAATTTAATAAAATACAATCCTTGAATCATTATAGCAATTACTGTATCAATTATTCAGTAGATAAAATACAATCAAACAAAACTAAACTAAAGTGGAGGTCTAGTAACAAAACAACGAATATAGTCACAACAGAAATACCATTTATAATTGAAGCAAAGACAAGTGATATAAATAATAAAAAGAGCATATCATATCATTTAGTAGAATCTGCACATAGTTTATGTTTAAATAAGATAGAGACAATATCTGCACAAATTCAAGCATGTGAAAGGCTATTAAAATATATAAAAGATGAAAAAGATTTGAGAATTATTGAAAAAGAGAATGAAGAACTAAAATTCGCTCTAGATCTCATAAATTTGAGTTTAATTTCAAATATATAAATGGATTTAAACAAACAAGTGATTTAAATTAAACAAAAAAATACTTGTCGAATCTTGATATAAAATGGATTTTTGGCGGATTTTGTTACTTAGAACAGCAACTACTAAATAGCAAACATATTTTAGATATTACATGAAAGTATCATTTATAACTTTTCCATAAATATACCATTTCAATACTTGGATATAGCATATTGCAATTCCCTATCTTTATTTTTTGTGTTTTGTTTTTTTTAGATCTTAAATTATTAATAGATTTATGACTTTTGGATTTCCCATATATCAAGATTTATCAATGATACAATATAAAATCAAAATTGACTATAGCATAAAAGAATTTTCATAGAAAAATTACAATATAAAGATCAACTCTACTGAATGTTCATCTTTTTAAATTATATAAGATAAATTGTGATTAATGTTTTTTTATAAAATTAACAAATAATATAACAATTCATATCATACGGATTTATAAAATATTCAAAAACTTTTTAAATAGGATATTTTTTGTGGAGGACAGCCTAGTTTCTAATTACACCATTCTAAAATAGTGTAATAAAAGTAAAATAATGATCTTTTGTCCAACTATGCTGCTGATGACACTTCCGGAGGAATATAAAAAAACTGATGATTTTAATCCCTTACCTAGACCTAATGCAAAACAGTTATCATCTAGACCAATAGTAGGTCCTCCCTTTTTAGAAATACTAACATATAAAATAGAATTTGCTTTAAAAACAGAAGATAATTCATACAACAAACTAGAAGCGGTTTTAAGAACAGAAGATAATTCATACAACAAACTAGATACAATGGAAGTTCGTCCCATAGAGATGGATGCATCCATTTTATTTTATAATAGCAAAAATAAAGAGGGCCCACTTTTACCGATTGCATCAATCAAAGATATTAAATTAGTCTCTCAATCTATAGGGATTTTTAGTAAAAGAGAGAAAACAATGGTTGACATATCATTTAACAATCGCGATAAAGAAAACAAGACAATCAGGATTAGCCTAGATGATAAAAATATTAATGAATTATTACAGCAAATCAAATTAATACAAAATAAACTACACAATGATGATGCGTTTTGGGCCCCGTATTTACTGAATGTTAAAACAGAAACTGGTACAATCTCTTCAATTGAAGTTCATCCAGCAATTCCTTTTTTATCCCAGGGTGAAGAAATAGTTTGGAATAATATAATTACAAAAAATGTACTTGAAAACATTAAAAAAATTACTTGGCTAGATGTGGTTACTAATTATAGGATTTTTCAATATAATTATATAGATCACAAAGGAAATTTTATTCTGATAGACGAGATTAAAGATATAATAGTAAATAATCAAAGGCAAAAGTTTAATTCCATGACGAATGGAACTTATGTCAAATCAGGTAATTCAATTCATAATAATAAAGAGACTAAAACAGATAATTTAATTTTTGGAGATATAATAATATCATCAGATGGAAAACCATCTATCATTTTTGAGAATGTTAGTGATCCAAATAGGTTGGCAGCGACAATAAAATCATTAAAAAAACAGCGTAATTTAGATATTAAAAATAATATTCAATCCACTCAAGTAAACGAAGTTTATCCCAATATCAATAAGTATAAAGAATTTAATGATAAAGAATTATCTATTCTGAAACTGAAAAGTGATAATAGTATTATTTGTGGTAATTGTAGCAAGGAAAATGATATAAACTCAAAATTCTGCATAAAATGCGGACAAAAATTAAATTTTCCAAATAGATGTACCAAATGTAATCAAAATAATGTTATTGATGCAATATTTTGTAGCATGTGCGGTAATAAATTATAAATTTATTAGTGTAAATAAATTAGGAATTTTAAAATCTATCAAAATATAAAAAATATATAAAGTATTAAAGTATTGGAAATAAGTTAGAATAAATAGAGTCTTTGATACACCATGATAATTTAAATGGATAGACAAAATAGTTGAAGTTGAAATTATAAATTAAGCAAATCAAAAAATAAAATAATGATATTTTAGATATATAGCAATATAACAAACATCGTATAGGAATACAATAGAATGATTATTATATCTAGACCTTTTTTATCGTAGAATTTCTTTCTCTTAAAGCTAAAAGTCCAGATATTACAAAAAGAACGAGGCCCGGAATTGCAAAGAAGTGAATTACAAGAAATAGTGCCACCCCGCACCCCATCAATAAAATTCCAGCAATTTTAGTATTTTTAATTTTAAATGCAACTACAAGTCCTGCAACATTAATTATAATTATCAAAATAGCAATAAGCAGTGCTCCGCCAAACACCAGCCCCAAAAGTGGAATTCCTATAAGACTATTAACAAAAAAATATAGAAAAAGACCAAAAAGAGGTAGAATTAGCCCAAGAATAACAGTTATGAGAGTTAATTTTTGATATTTTTTCATTCTCATATTATAAATATTTATAATGATTTAATAATATGAACAATAATAATAATTATAAATTGGCATAAATCCAAAAATTAAAAAATATTTGCAGAATTAAAGTAATTTTATCAGATATTTCGAATATAAGCCACATAATATTAAAGTATTGAACAAAAGCATGTTATGCTGTATTAAAATTATATCATTATTAACATAATTTTAAAAATCTTATAAATTTACCTTAACACTGTTATACCTCGGTTTAATGAATAATAGTAGTTATAAACTATTTTTTTTAATATATTATATGAATAACTCTAATGATAGCAAAGGTAATTTTGATTGGAAAGATAACAGCATTGAATGGAAAGACATAATAAAAAAAGAAGCAAGAGGCTATGAAAAAGGTGATGACCTTGGCGAAGTACAAGATATAGGGTTAGAATTTGTTGTTACAGAGAGAGGCAGACTAAAAAAAAATAAATTCTATTTACCAAAACATTTGGTGAAAGGATATGATGGACATACTTTATGGTTCAATATTACAGAAGAGGAGGCAGAAGGTAATTTTAAAAAAGACCGACCTCCACAAGAAGGAGAATATTCCAGATATCAATCAGCATCAACAACCCATCAATTAGACAACTCTACATCAGATTATAGTTTAAATGATCGTGTACCATTAATGGAAAAACAAAATAGATTTAATGATACCAAAAATACCGAAATATCAACTAATTCTGTCATCGAAGACTGGGATTCCATTATTCATAAAGGAGTTAGAACTAAAGAAATGCAAGCAATTGGTGGTGTAACAGCTGTTACTCCAACGTCTATAATCGTAACCTCAGATGGAGCCAGAGATGAATACAGCATACCAAAGGATGAAGTAGAAGGTTATAATGGTTCAGAAGTATTCATTAAACCTACAGTTGATAGACTAAGCCAATTCAAAGTAAAGGTTCCAAGGTAAAAAATAAAAATTCGAGATATATCGCAATACTTTATTTTTATTTTTTTATTATAAATAACCATCAAAATATTGTTATAGAACACTAAAAAATTAACAAATACTGTAAATTATTCACTTATCTAGGAAATAGAATAAAAATTAAGAATTAAAAATTAAAAATTAAAAATAAATAAAAGATAAAAAGATTTTCTCGTCCACTCTTCATGTTATAATACACTAATTCAATATTCCAAGTATCAGCGAATTATCAAATCATATAATATGTTTCAATAAATAATGGTTTCAACCAAAATATTATTAGCAAAGTATATCCATTCTTATTTGTATGAAATGTTTGAGATTTTCTTTTAATCTCAACTCAAAGATATGTCATCAAATAGATGGTTTTAATTGAATATGACATGTTGGAAGAATATAATAAGAAAAGAAATTTTAAGGTGACACCTGAGCCCTCTGGTGGTGACATTATAGAAAAAAGTACCGGTGAAAATAACGAATTGGATCATGACAAAAAATCAAGATTTGTAATTCAAAAGCACGATGCTACGCGATTACATTATGACTTTAGGCTAGAATCAAAAAAAAAGAATGTCTTGATTTCATGGGCAGTACCTAAAGGTCCATCAATCGATCCAAAAGTAAAAAGGTTGGCAATATTAACAGAAGACCATCCAATCGACTATTTACTTTTTGAGGGAATCATCCCTGAAGGAAATTATGGGGCGGGTTCTGTCATAGTATGGGATACAGGATCATATAATTTAGAAGTAACAGAAGATAGCAAGGAAGATGTATCCGATCAGTTTAAAAAAGGAAAAATTAATTTTATCCTTTTTGGAAAAAAAATAAAAGGCAGATTTTCAATAATTAAAACATCAAGAGAAAGTCAATGGCTTTTATTTAAAGTAAATGACAAATTTTCTAATCCATCAAACATTGAAGAGAGAAACAAAGACCAAATAGATTTAATCAAAAGCAGTCCTGAATCAGTGCTAACTGGTTTAACAAACAATGATTTAAAAAATGCAAATACAGATCATAAATTTGATAAAGAGATAAAAGAAGGTCACAGGATTGATATACAAATAAAAAAAGACAGGAATGTAGGTCACATCAACAATATCAAAAGTAATAATTTGAATGGATTAAATGCTAGCGTACAATCAGCACCACAACAACTCAACTTACCTTCACCAATTTCTTCTTCCACCTTTCACACTGATGAATTTCCGTATGAAATTCAACCCATGCTAGCAACGTTATTGGATAAGCCATTTAATAGTCAAGATTGGGTTTTTGAAATCAAATGGGATGGAGTAAGAGCTATTTCATTCATACACAGATCAAAAGAAATTTTAAAGATTCAATCCAGAAATGGAAATACAATCACCCAGAGATATCCCGAATTGATAGAGTCGCTAAGGTCAGTAATAAATGAAAATAATTTTAAAGAATCTATTGTTTTTGACGGAGAAATTGTAATTTTAGATAAAAACGGCTTTCCAGATTTTCAAAAGCATCAAAAGAGGATGAATATCAATACCAAAATAGATATTGAATCCTTATCAAAGCAAATTCCAGCCACTTATTACATCTTTGATATTCTGTATATAGATGGAATAGATATTAAAATTTTACCACTTGTAGAGAGAAGAAAAATCTTGGAAAATATTATTATTAAAAACAAGAGAAACAATAGAATCAAAATTTCAGAGTTTATTGAAGGAGAAGGTAAAGATATCTTTGAAAGTATTAAAAGAATGAATATTGAAGGCATGATTGCCAAATACAAACAGGGTAAATATTATCCAAATACTAGATCCAGAGAATGGCTAAAATTAAAGAACACTAAAACTCAGGATTGTATTATAATAGGATATACTAGAGGAGAAGGAAATAGAGTAAAATATTTTGGGTCTCTGCTTTTAGCTGCAAATATTGATAATAAGAAATTATCTGATGATAAAAAATTCAGATTTATAGGCCATTGTGGAAGTGGTTTTGACTTTGAGCAGATTCCCAGTATATATAACAATCTTGAAAAAATCAAAACAAAAACATGTCCTGTAGAATTTGTTCCTTATATAAATAGAGAAACAACATGGGTCAAGCCTATATTTGTAGTTGAAGTAAGATTTAACGATTGGACAAACGATAAGATAATGAGAGCACCAATATTTTTAAGATTCAGAGAAGATAAGAATCCACAAGAGTGTATAATTGAAGAGAACGTCAAGATAAAAACAGAGAATAATAATAACAACATTAGCATTGTTTCTGAAGAGGAGGAAAAAAAAGGTATAAAAATAAAAAATCAATTACCAAATAATGAAACCAAAGGCGAAAATAATCCTAACTTTAGAGGCAATGAGGTTATTTGCGGAGATAGTGATGATGTAGTAGTTGAGGAGAATTTATTTAAACATCACTTTGAGTACAAACCTGAACAGCAGCAAATGGTATCAAAGCCACCGTCCTCTTTAAACACAAATTACAAGTTTTCTAATTTGGAGAAAATATACTGGAATGAAACCACACTTCATCCTTTGATTACAAAGAAAGATTTGATCGAATATTATGATAAAATTAGCTCATTTATTCTACCTCATCTTAGAGACAGGCCACTATCACTAAATAGATATCCTGATGGAATTGGAGGAAAATAATTCTATCACAAAAACTGGCAAAATGAAAAACCAGAATATGTTCAAACTATAAAAATTTATTCAGAATCCAAAGGTGAAAATATCAATTATCTTTTATGCAATAACAAGGAAACTCTTTTGTGGCTTGCCAATCTTG
>JBBRRG010000067.1:0-7220 GCA_038200895.1 Candidatus Nitrosocosmicus sp.
ATAATCCTCTGCTACATAATAATTTTTAAAAGGAGTAATTTCTGTCACAATAGGATCTTTGTAAAGTCCCTTTTGTTCAAGATCTTTTTTTGATTTCTCAGCAATCTCTTTTTGCTTTTCGTCATGGTAAAAAATTGCAGATCGATACTGTGTACCTATATCATTACCTTGCCTATTTAGAGTGGTTGGGTCATGCGTGTGCCAGAAGATATCTAAGATTTTTTCAAAAGATATAACATTGGGGTCAAATTTTACCTGAATTGATTCTGTATGCCCTGTTATCCCCATACAAACTTGATCATATGATGGATTTTGTACAGATCCTCCTGCATATCCAGGTAGAACAGATTCGATGCCTTTGAGTCTTTTGAAAATTGCTTCAGTACACCAAAAACATCCGTTTGCAAATGTTGCGATTTCAATCTTATCATTCATGAATTGTTTTTGGCAGCTCCTTTTCTTCTGGTATAAAACGCATGGATATTGAATTAACACATTCGCGTGTATTTTTATCTGTTAAACGTTCTCCGATAAATTCGTGTCCTAAATGTGCAGTGCAGTTTGCACATTCGATTTCTATTCGCATCCCATCAGGATCTGGCACACGTTTTATTGAATTTGACATGCTGTCATCAAAGCTTGGCCATCCACATGCTGCATCAAACTTGCTTTTTGATGAAAAAAGAGGAGCATTGCACCTTCGACAGATAAATGTTCCATCTTTGTTAAAATTATCATACTCTCCTGTAAACGGAGCTTCCGTTGCTTTATACAAAATGACTTTTTCTTCCTCTGAAGTTAATTTATTATAATTCATACCATATTTTCCTCCTAATACCATAAATGTTCTCTATATATCTTATGATTCTTTTTATTATTTAATATTATTAATAAAACCTAGGGAAAACATATTTGGAATTTAATTTGTAGCATAATAATTGCAATTGGCAATTTATTAAAACAATAACTCAAAATAAAATATATTGAAAGATTATATTCGGTCTGGGAACTATCATAAACTTATCATTGAAAATAGAATCAAATTATCATGTTGAACCTCACATTAAAGAAAGTAATTATATTAGAGATATAGTATTTGGCTTCGGAGACGGAGTTAATACTTCATTAGGTATTGTAGCAGGTATAGGCGGTGCATCTATTGGAGTAGATATTGTTATTCTAGCAGCATTGATTGGTATGTTCACTGGCGCTAAGGCAATGGCAGTACAAAACTATCTTGCAGTCAAATCTCAAAGAGAAATTCTAGAATCAGAGATTAAGAGAGAGGAATATGAAATAGAACATTATCCTGACATAGAAAGAGAAGAGATAGAAGAAATTTACAAATCTAAAGGTTTTTCAGGAATGGAGCTGAACATGGTTGTAAATAAAATTATATCAAATAAAGAAGTGTGGTTAAAAACGATGCTTACAGAGGAGCTTGGTTTAAATTTGGAAATAATTGGTTCTCCACTAAAAGGAGCAATAGTCATGTTTATCTCATTTTTAATAGGAGGGATCCTTCCAATAATTCCATATTTTATTGTCAAAACAGGATTATTTACAAATTTTATAGCATTATTAATTGCAATTTCTATTAGTTTGTTATTTTCTTTTTTAATAGGTGCAGTTAAAGGTAAATTAGCAAAGAAAAGTTGGTTGAAAGGAGGTTTAGAGATGTCTTTGTTAGGTACAGGTATAGCATTATTAGGTTATGGAATAGGTTCGGAAATTGGCAATATGGGGATTGTCAATGCCAATAAATAATTGATATTTTATTTTTGCGATTTTCAAATATCAAGAATAATTTTTTTTCAATTTTTTAGCTAACTTTGGCCCAATTTTTGGAATCGATGATAATTTGGATTCAGGTACTATTAATAAATCACTAGGAATACAAATTCCAGCTGAATATAGAGAACGTGCTCTTGCTCTACCAATATCTTTAATTTGGACTAGGGGAACGAGTTCTGTCTTTATTCCATGTTTTATTCTATTTTGAAGTGAAAAAATAATAGGAAGCAAATCAGTTCTACCAAGCAATTTAGTTATTTCAAAGATAGAGGAGATTAACCAATTTGAACCTTCGACAATTCTATGAGCATCTCCAGGCTCTATTCCCATCTTTTCATGAATTCTCTTTTCAGTTGATTCATTTATCCACTCATACAAAGTCCAAAGACTTCTGGAACAATCCATTAATTCCACATCAAAAAAAAACTCATCGTAATTATTATAAAATAAAATACTAAATTCTTCAATATCCTGTTTTCTAAAAGAAAATTTAGGGTAAAAGTCGGGACTTGTAGTAATAATATGCAAAAAACCAAAAATATTATTTGTTTTTAAGGAACCAGGTTTGATTAATTTTATAATTTTTTTAAAGGCTACAGCAGTTTCAGGATTAAGGTATAAAGTAGATACTAATTTACCAAAAGAAGTAACAGAATATTTTTTATTTTCAAATTTAACTAAACCTTCATCTAAAAAATAATCCAAAGATGTATCTATTTTGGTATAAAGAGCAGAGCTGTTTTTATTTTGAAAAGAATAAAATGTTTTTGAAAATAAATCATAAATATCATCTATATTAATTCCATGGAAGGAAGAAATGGTTCCAAGTAAATGAATTTTTATTGATGTATTATTTTCAAGGTTAGAGTTTAATGGTTCTGGAGTGCCTAAAATATAATGATCGAATATATCCTCATATGATGTTCTTGAATCAGATAGTATTACAGATTCTCCATAAGTATCGTATTGCGGTCTGCCTGCTCTTCCACAAAGTTGTTTATATTCAAGAACACTTATTGGAAGAGTAACACCATATCGGAAATCATACCGAGAAATATTTGTAATAATAACTCGTCGAGCAGGAAGATTTACACCAGCAGCTAGAGTAGGTGTAGCAAACAAAGCTTTTATTATTCCATTTTTAAAAGCTATTTCAACAATTTCTCTACTAGGTAAACTTAAACCTGCATGATGAAAACCAACTCCAGAAGATATCAAAGTTGACAAAGTTTTTGTTAAATCAGTATCATCATTATTCTCCAAAAGTAATTTAGAATACTTTAATGCGATTTTTTTTTCATCTAAAGACAAGGTTTTAGAAATTATTTCAGAAGAAGTTTTAGCTAAAGAAATCGATCGTTTTCTGGTTTCAACAAATACCAGGTTTTGGCCACTATCTTTTATTGAATCCAATATCAAATCCTGTGCCATAGATGTAGTATCTTTCCCTGATTCAGAAACATTTATTTTTGAATTGTCATTATAATAAATAATGCCATCGGAATAAACTCCCTCTAATAACCTTGTTGGTCTCCAAGAACTTTCTACTAATTTACAATCTAACCAATCAGAAATATCAGAAGAATTGGTTACGGTGGCACTTAAACCTAGAATTTGCGAATTGGGATAAAATTTTTTTATTTTTGTAAGAACCATTTCAAGTACTGGCCCCCTATCCTGATCACCAATTAAATGAATTTCATCTGAAATAAAAAGTCCAACATTAGATAACCATGAGGCACTTTGTCTTAGAATTGAATCTAATTTTTCATTAGTTAGAATAATAATATCAGAGCGACCTAACTCAGTATTTGAAGTATTAAAATCTCCTGTACTAACTTTTACTTTGATTTTTTTAGAGAATATTTTAGATTTATCAATATTATTAAAATCATTAAATTTTTCATAAGCAAGAGATCTCAAAGGTGTCATATATACTACTTTTTTATTTTTTTCAAGAGATTTAATAGCAGCTAATATAGATATCAGCGTTTTACCACTTGCTGTTGGAGTAGTAACTAATATACTAGATCCATTTAACAAGCCACTATCTATAGCTAATTTTTGAGGAGGAAAAAAGGAATTATAATTCATAAAGGAAAGGAAAGAAGAAACTTTATCATCATCTAAATTTATTTGCATATATATAAATTAAAATTAAAAGTACTATACCTATTAATTTATTTCATTATGATGAATTTTTTTACTAAAATTTTTATTTTGTGATAATTATAAATATGAATAGCAAATCAATTCTCTGTCACTTATGATGTATATGTTTCTTGATTGTAATAATCTATAAAAAGATTTAATTTAACCAATTCTGTATTTCATTAATGTACATTTATTTTTCCAAATTGAAAATAGCAATCATCAAAGTTTACTTATATTCATTAGCTCTATCTATTTTGTAAAAGCAAACAATGCCTCAAATGGATATTTTTATTTGTCCATCTTTTTATAAAGGAGCAGCTATTTCTCTTATACTAAAATCTTTAAAGTTTAAGACTGCATTATCTGCACGAAAAGTTACTATAGGTCCAGGATTTAGAACTATATGATCTTTAGACCTTCCGCAATTTGCACTATAAAAAATTTTGTCGGGACTATTTGCAAGCCAATTACCATCATCAGTCATTTCAAAAACCTTTACCCAATAATTTGAATTAGTATTATCTAGGTATGATTCCATCTTCACAGCGGAATCATTATTGACATTATATACTATGACTTTCCAACCTATCCACCTGTTAATTATTGGTTCAGTTATTTGGGGAATAGATTTTTCTTTGGTATATCCTCCGGTAAACCAAATTTCTTTTTTCCAAGCAACGGTACCATCGGGATAAATGCCCCCATGTAAAGATAAACCAGCGCATGGTAAATTTTCGTTATGTATACTTGTTCTTGATACCCAATCAATATCTGTTATACCATTTGTATTAGTTGAATTAATGAAAGAATTAATTTTTACATATCCTGTTATTTCGATATTTTTCCAGGGAGTAAAATTTTTTGGTGTATCAATGTTAATTCTGATTTTATCGTTTTTATCAAGCTCCCATGAACTATCATTTTGCTTGACAAGTTTGGGATTATAGGTAAATTCTACGTTAGGATCGTTTTGTGGATTAGTCATATTCATAAACCATTCTCTACCCCCTTGTTTTGTGGAGTATATTTTTTTAATACCGAAAGGATCATTTGCAGTTGAATTTAGTTCAGATTGTTTAGCAAATATAGAATGAAAATAAAAATTAAATATGAAAAGAAAGAAGAAAGAAGAAAGAATGAGAAAAGATATAGATAATAATTTGAAATTAAACATATTATTCCTATGATATAGTATTTTTCTCTAATAAATAATTATATCGATTCAATGATAAGTATATAAAGAAAATATTAAAATTAAAAGGACATAAAAGAATTAAGAAATATTATAAAAAATTATTATTGAATATTATATATACATATAGTTTGCAACGCTTATTGAAAAAATATATTGATAGATAGACACTATAATGATCAATCCACCTTGAGTGGCATTATTTCATATGATAAAAATGTTTCCAACACCATGGACAATAAAAAGTACAGCTGAAAGTAAAATTTTTTTTAAATTTGCATAAAAGCGGATAAATCATTACATAGAATGTATCAAATGATAAAAGAAACCACCAATACATCAATCAATTCTATTAGAAGGAATAATATTGATTTAAACTAATAATTTTTGTTTGTTCTCTATTAAAAATCAAAATAATATAGTTATAATATAAAATTACAAATTAGAATAGATACTCAAAGTTATTCTCTATCATTCGTACACTAAATCGGTATTTGTTACTCTTTTGTAACTATTTATTAGCAATATTAGAAAAGTTAGAATCGCTATTGTTTAATGTTTCATTAATTGTGGTTGATTTAATTCACAATATGCAGAATCTTATAAATAATATAAAGAATAAGGATTTAAACTATTTGCATTCATAATGGAACTCATTATTAATAAATTATAACTTTTCTTAAGAATAATTAATAACGTTATATGGAAATTATAATAAAAATTAAATAATATATAAAAACATAATAGAAAATAGTGCCAATTGTAAGTATTTCACTTAATGAAAATATAATTCGAGAGTTAGATAAATTACAAAAATTTTTGGGATTTTCAGGAAGGTCAGAAATTGTAAGGGCGAGTGTCAGAAATTTACTTTTAGAGGAAAAAAGAATTGAAGAACTTGAAGGGATATTACATTCGGTTCTTTTAGTAATTCATGATGAAAAGTCTGATCAAGAAATTAGTGAAATGCGACATGATTATGACAAAATAATAAATACACATATTCATAATAAAATTGATAAAGATAGATGTTTAGAAATTTTTGTACTGTATGGAGACTCAAAAGATATAAAAAATATGACCAAAAAATTTCAAGGAAATAGAAAAATGGATCAAGTAAGGTTGATAGTAACATGATTTAAAAATTATATAAAAAGCCATAAGTGGGATTTGGACCCACGGCCTAAGGTTTACGAAACCTTCGCTCTACCAGGCTGAGCTATTATGGCACCCGTTTCATCAGACTGTATATATCAATTATAACTTATGAAAAAGTTAAATAAGAATATATTTTTTTAAAAATATTGGCCAAATGCAACGCTCATAAATTTTTTTTTGATTGGAGCTGCGATCTTTGCAAAGAAGAATATAATGATTTAAAAGGAACCAATAAGGAAAATATAGGAAATCTTGATAAAATAAATTTGGAGAAAGAGAAAGAGATAAAGTTAAAGAGATATAAGGAATTTGATGAAGAAAGAGCAAAAAAATTATTTGAAGAAATATTTTTACAATATTTAAAAAAGGGTAATATGAGCGAAGAGGAATCAATTAATCGCTCAAAGACTATAATAAGAAAACAGTGCGAAATGCGCGGAATAAAGCCATGGTCATGGGTGTAAAATTTTCTTGATAGTAGTATATTTTTGATAGTGTATATTTTTTATTTATTTCATATTTGTGAATTATTTACACTTTACAAAATGAATTTTTATCTTTTATTTCAAATATTGAAGGCCAATGGCACTCTCCAAATAATATCAATTATTTATATTCATTAACTACTCTTTATTCTGCATTTTCATGTTCCTGATTTCGGTGTTTTTGTATTTTGCTTTCTTTCTCAACATCATTCTAAAAATAGAACTAATGGAGATGGTAAAGAGAAATATAGCAATAGAGGTAAGTACTATTGTTCCACCAGGAGCTATATTCCATATATAAGAAAGCATAATTCCTATTTCAACAGAACCTACTGCAACTAAAATTGAGATGATTGCTGTTTTTTTAAAGCCTTTTCCAAACAACATAGCAGTAACATTGGGAATCACAATTAATGAAGAAATTAGAAGTACGCCAA
>JBBRRG010000068.1:0-7160 GCA_038200895.1 Candidatus Nitrosocosmicus sp.
GTATCATATTTGCAAAATAATTGCTTTTTATAACTTTACAATACACTCGAACATAATTTCTGTAGATATGTGAAAAAATAGGGACAATTGACAAATCCATTCTAGAGGCAATCAAAGCAATAGAGGATATTAATAGCCTGATGCCTATTTCTCCAGAATATTTTGTTCTCAAAGAATGTCCATAATATTTTCTATAACAAACCTTTGGATAAACTCCACTTAAGACAGCTGTATCTGTTGCCGTAACCGAAACTAAGCCGCCATTTTCTACAGATCGTAAAAGACAGTCAATATATGGTGCAGGCGTGCCAAAAGGATCTATATCAACAATAGTTGCTCTTTTTTCAAAGTTAAACACAGTTGATAAAAAATTACATATTTCTTTATTATAAAAATCACATTTATTGTAAACATTATTTAAAATAGAATTTATTTTGGAAATATAAATTGAAAAAGAATTAAGGTCATTAAAAATTATCCTCTTTACTGCAGGTATTTCTTTTGCAACTCTCAATCCCCTTATACCAGATCCTGTCATTGTATCAACAAAAGAATTATCTTTATCTTTTCTACCATTTATAAAAGTTCTATAAATATAAATTGATACATCCCTATTAAATTTGGCAGCAGGATTAAAGAATACAGGAAATTTTGATGGCTCCCTTTCTTTTAATGCATTGGACGGCACTAAAAATCTGGTAGTATTTTCATTTACAAATGACAAATCATTTTTGGTAAGATCAGAATTATAATTAACTTCAGAATTAGATGAAAATTTCACTTTAAATTAAATAAATTAAGATATTATTATATAATTTATATTTTAAAAATATATGTTTGTTTTTAGGTGGGATAGATGAGGCAGGAAGAGGTTCGGTATTAGGACCATTAGTTATTGCAGGAATTTCATTTGATTCGATAAAAATTGATGAATTAAAAGAGATGGGAATAATTGATTCAAAAAAAACCTCTCCAAAAAAACGTGTTATATTATTTGAAGAGATATTTAATTTATGCGAATCTATCTTTATATGCAAGATTAACTGCATTACGATTGACAAATTCGTCAATTCTAACAGGTTGAATAAGCTTGAATCAAAGTTTATGACCATTATCGCAGATAATCTACATGCCAATAAAATTATTGTAGATTCCTGCGATGTAAATCCCTTTAGATTTCAACAAGAAATAAAGAAAAATTTAATAAATAAAGAAATATCTATCTATTCTTTTCATAAGGCAGACTCTGATAACGTTATTGTTTCTTGTGCATCAATCATAGCTAAGGTAACACGAGATAATGAAATTGTCAAATTAAAGAAATCATTAGGAAAAGATATTGGTTCAGGCTATCCTTCCGATCCAAAAACAATAAGATTTATTCATAATGAAATTAATGTAAAAGGTTCTAAAAACTATATCAGGTTTTCTTGGAAACCGGTTAAGCAAATCATTAATAAAAATATCCAAACAAAGCTATTTTGTTAACCAACATCAACATGAAATAATAAAACATGAAATTAATAAAAAAGGACTAGTTCAACAAAAAATTAATTTTAATCCTCAAAATAAAACATAAAATTGATTACACTAATATCTAACTAATTTTTTGCTCCCCATGATATATCATATTTATATTAATTTAATAAATAAAAAAATAGGAATAAAAATAATTTGTTATTTTTATTTAATTAGTTGGTATTATCCAAATGGAAGTGGAATATTTATACCCTGCTTGCTTAGTTGGTTTTGCACATCTTTAGCTATCTTTGACGCCATATCTTTTGCACCACTTTTACCATTAGTATTAGTTCCAGTTGTTGATGATGTTGATGATGTTGATGATGCATCAAAAGCTGCACTTGCTTTATTTGTTTTATATCCATCGGAAGTAGCTGTTACCGTTACATCTATTGTTGAAAATGATTTTATAAGACTCGATGGAATTACTTTACTAAATTCACCCCCAGAATTAGTTATTCCAGAGAATGGTTCATTATTTATGTTTCCAGTCAGAAAGGCACCACCAACAGGTTTACCAGTAATTGAATCAGTTACAGTCATGACTATTGTTTGAATCTTGCCAATTTCTCTTTTATCAATTGTAATACTCATCGAATTTAGGGTCAATGGCGTGCTAGTAGATTGAGATAACGGCGAAGGAGCGACAGTAGAAGAGGTCAAATTCAGAGGAGCAGTGGTGGTGGTAGGAGCAGTGGTGGTGGTAGGAGCAGTGATATTTAGAGGAAGATTAGATGGAGATAACGGCGAAGGAGCGACAGTAGAAGAGGTCAAATTCAAAGGGGCAGTATTGTTAAAAGATTTGCTCTGAACTACTAGAGGTTTTGCGATAGCGGATGGAAAAGTTCCATTAAACTTGGATCCAGTTACATTGACACTATAATATGCAACAAGATTTCCCGGTTCACAAGTCAATTTAGAGGTTATTTTATTAGAGCCTTCTGTAAGAGCAACATATAATGGGGAAAAAGTGTATTTCCAAGAAGAATAATCACTATTTCCTTTTGGCCCTGTGCCATTTGTCAATTGATAGGGTTTAACACCATTAGCAATTATAGAAACAAAACAGGTCGAAGAACTATTTGTATTAGAAACAGAAGTTCCTAACATTAATAATTTTTCTCCATTTTTATTAAAATAATTTGTACCATTAATAAAAATCAGGTCTCCTGTTATAGGAGAAGTTATTCTTACACCAATAGATTTTTTTGGAATGATTGTCGAAGTAAGATCATTTTGACTACTATTATTATTATTATTATTACTTCCAGGCAACTGGGCGTTAACGGTTAAAAAAATACCTGAAGTAAATAATATCGAAGTTAAAAATATTAAAAAAAATATTCTAGAAATCACACTATAAATTATATAATTCAAATATATTAAAAGATTATCTCTTATTCATAGGTTTAAAGAAACTTAACAAAGTTATTTCACTTTTAAGGATAACATAAAGCTGTAAAAATTTAAATATAATCTATTTATCTATTTACCCAGCCTTATTCACTTTAAGAAAACCCTTTACTTATTAATTTATTACACCATATTTTAAAAAAATATTATGTGAATGTAATCTCGAATCTAAATTTATTTTATAAAATTGAGTTTCAGATGTGAAACTATTTTATTAATTTAAACTAACCAGTGATATTTTTAATTGAAAAGATTTACTATAATTCCCATAAGATATTTATTTTTTTAAAGAAAGATATAAAATAACATGGATTTTAATTTTAATTTTTTTAAAAAGAATGAAAAGACAGACGATAAAGAATCATCCAATAAAAAGTCCATTACAATAACAAAAAATGTTATTGACGGAATAATTTCATATTCCAAGATGCATCACCCTTATGAAGCAATATTGATTCTAGAAGGAAAGCGTAAAAAAGGAGAGATATATATAAATAATCTTGTAATACCCCCATTTTCTATTCACGGTCCATTTTATTCGGGTTTTTTAATAAATGAACTACCATTTGATTTAAGATATGTGGGAACTGCACATTCACATCCAAGTGGAACTAGTCGTCCATCAATAGAGGACCTTAATCATTTTTATGGTTTGGTTTCGATGATAATCTGTCATCCATATGATGAAGCCGATCTTCATGCATATAACAGCAATGGAAAAGAAATTGAATATTTCAAGCAGTAATAATTTCATAAAGGTTATTTATTGATCAAATAAAAACAAAATAAATCGTAACAGCTAATTTCAGATTATCGTTTTTTGCCAATTTTTACAAAATTTTCAAATGATCTACCTATCAAAATAAACGCGATGCTAGTTATAGAAATCATAAACCCAGGAGATAAGATCCACCACCAATATCCAAGTATTTCAGCTGAAGAGGCATGTGCATCTTGCAACATTTGACCCCATGTTGGAAAAGAAGGGTCACCTAATCCAAGAAAACTTAATGCAGATTCGCCCAATATTGCAGCAGGAACAGATAATGCGAAATTAGCCAGAGTAAAAGGTAACAATTGTGGTACTATATGTCGCAACACGATTTTTAGATCAGATTCGCCCATCAATTTGGATGCTTGTACATATTGATAATTTTTAATTTGGAGGCTAAATGTTCTATTCAACAAAGCCAAACCAGGCCATCCAAAAAGAATAAAAAGACCAATTAAAAAAAGCAAATTTCTTCCAAAATGAAGAGAAATTATTATTAATAAAATTAGACTAGGGAGAGAGAGAAAAATATCAATAATTGTTAACATAAATGTTCCAGTTTTTCTTCCCTTGTATCCGGCGATTAATCCATAAAAAAGACCAATAAAAGTAGACGATAATGCAACGGTTACTCCTATAAAAAGGTCAACGGGAGTACCAATCAAAATACCAAAAAAAATATCGCGTCTAAATTCATCAGTACCTAATAATCCAAAAACCTTTCCTTGCATAACTACTTTCAAGTCTTTTAGAATTGTATTATTATCAAAAGAAGAAATAGAAAATATAATTTCATAATTACCTTTCAAAGGTATATTAGAATTTGTTTTCGAAAAAATAATTTTTTCAGAAGAGAGACCAGAGAGTGAAAAATTAAAAAGATCAGAATATCCATTCAAAGAATCCTTCACTTCTTGAGAAGAAGAAAAGATCCTTCCTGAAATTAAATTATTAACTATTGTGTTCTTAGTCGAAGATTTATTAATATTAGTATCAGTATAAGAATTATTTAAACTATTTTTAATACTGTTTGAAGAATCTAAGGAATTTGAATAAATTTTAAATTCCAAATTGTCTGGCCTTTTCACATATACTTCTATTACTGGAGGAATGTCACCCAATGCTATCGTATAGGGAATGTCAAATGCGGTTGGAAATTCTTTGAAATTAAATGGATACGAAAAGGTATTATTTTCCATTTTAAAACCAGTATCATTTATAAAATTATTTAATGCATCTTTTTGATTAAAAATTTTATGTTCTGGAAGTTGCTCGTCAAATGGTTTTAGAATATAGTTTATCCATATTGGGAAGGCATCCTTTGGATTGTCAGACCAATAAAGTGGATTTGTCCATTGCAGACGAGATTGTGCCGGAATTAAAAATAAAGTATAACAAGTCATCATAACTAAAAATAAAAGAAGCATACCTCCAAAAACTCCCCCCTTATTTTCTTTTAGTAATTTAAAATTCATCAATATATTCTACTACCTACTTCTACCTATCACAACTAAACTTATGATTCTTCAGAATTAATTCGGGGATCAAAATATGTAAAACAAACATCCAAAATTAACCTAGTCAATAAATAAACCAGTGTAAAAAAATAAACTAGACCAATTATCAATGGAGAATCATTTTGAATTATAGCGCTATAAAATAAGTTACCCATTCCAGGCCAATCAAAAATTTGTTCAACTAAAACAGACCCACCTAATGATGCAGTAATACCCAAACCAAGCATTGTTGTTAGTTGAGGGCCGGCATTCTTTAAAGCATGTTTATACAGAATACTTTTTTGAGGAATTCCCATGATTCTTAATGTTTTAATGTAATCTTCATCAAGAATTCTCAATATTATATATTTAACATAATAAGCAAATGATGCAAATCCGATGATTACGAGACTTATGAACGGTAATGTCATTCGATATAGTAAATCAATTATGTATCCTGGGGCGCCGGGTGGAATTAAAGGAGTTGCTCTTGAAGGAAAAATATGTAAAAAGAACGAAAATGAGACAAGCATTATCATTGAAAACCACCATACAGGCACACCTTGGCTGATACCCGCAAGGCCGGAAACAAATCTATCGATTTTTTTACCCTCTTTTGTGGCGATATATGCACCAAAATATAATCCTATGACTACTATTGTGATTGATGAGGATGTAAATAACAAAATAGTATAAGGCATTTTTTCTAAAATTAAATCATTTACGTTACTGGATCCATAATATGTAGAAAAAAATCTTGATTTTCCTAGATCTAGACTAACTACCTTAACAACACTATTAAAAAGTTTTTTTGGAGAATACCATGGTTCATCTAAACCCAAGCTTTGACTTTGAAGTTTGATTTGTTGTTCTATAAATTTTTGTCTTTCTTCAAAGTTTTTGAATTGATGTAATGATGGATTTTCTGAAGTAGTACTTGAGATAGAATCGAATACTTGTAGTCTAATTGAATCCATCATTATTTTATCAAAAGTAGAACCCAGAAGAAATATAGTCAATAGTAAAGTAATTAATAACACTATAAATAAAATTATTATTTTTTTTATTAAAAAAAATAAAAATACTTTCAATCTTTATTCAAAATGATAAATGAATATATTATTAATTTATTACTATCATGGTCTGGCAATAAGAGTATATCCATAAATTATAGGTCTCATCGAGTCCTTCGAAGTTATGAATAATTTAAGTTTAGCTGGACCTGGAGAAAGTAATTTTGTTTTATCTGGTCCTATTTGCAATGATATATGATTTACTTTTTTGCTCGAATTGTTTTGAATATCAGTATGACTATTATTCGTAGTTAAGATAGTAGAATTATTTGAACCATTTACTGAACCGTGCATAATCACATTTTCATTTCTATCTGATATAATATAATTTATTATTCCATTAAATGGTTTTATATTACTACTATTTTCAAAATTAATCGAAAAATCAATATTAAAAGGACCTCCAATTTTAATAAATTTAGGAACATTAATTTTATCAATCATCATCTTTGGAGGACTTTCAAAAGTTGAAAAATATCCCTTTTTATAAGGATAGGTACTATCGTTAAATTTATTAAGAATTATTATACCACCAGTAGGATTAAAAGAATTCAAATAATATGGTCCATTTCCAATTACAGCATTATGATGAACATTAATCCATTGTATCGAAGAATCATATCTCTTTAAGGCATAATCCAGTGAAACTAATCCCTTTAATGGATTGGGAATGAATTTCTCTTGCTTCATTTTCTCCAGTTCTTGCTTTATCAAATCGGCATGAGAAGGAAGAACCAAAGATACCTGTTCATTTTGTTTTATATTGGAATCAGTTTTTGAAAACGATAACTTGTTTGCGGATACAAGGCGTTCTGTAGCAGCAGTTATTTCCCACGGTTCAAAAGCCCATAAGGAACCAGATAATGGAAGTTGCTTTTTATCAAA
>JBBRRG010000069.1:0-7102 GCA_038200895.1 Candidatus Nitrosocosmicus sp.
GTAATATTGTATATCTTTTGTGGAACTGGTAAACAGATTCTAATAAGTGGCTCTATCTTTTGAATGTCTCTACAAATGTTACTTTGGTCTAGGTTAAATAAAAAACCAGCTAGAGTGTAGGTTATGTAAAGACGATAATATGCTACAAGCATTAGAAATCTGTCTTGGATATTTAGCTTGAAACACCTGTCTGCTCCGACTTTTCTTTCTCTAACATCTTTTCTTTTGATGGATGATAAACGTTGTAGCTCATATTTGTCATATCTTTTTGCTATCTTTTTGCTATAGATATCATCGAACTCTTGCACTGTAAGACCGGAAAATGATTTGAAAAGCAGTGGCTTTTTAGATAATCGGTCATAGGAAAGCAAAGAAAGGTCATGTTATTGATGAACTAGTACTCATAAAGCTGTTTAGCAGCAATTATGCAAGAGATCTATTGATTTAGGATTGGATCCACATGCCCGTTTTATATGTTTTTATCCCAAACTATTCTCTTTTAGTAAAATCAGATGCGGATTATGATTTATTAATTTTCTTTATAATCGGGTGATCAAAAATGAGATAAAATGATAAATAATGCCAAGATAACTCCATCAAAATAGCATTAAGATTGAAATAGATCAACACATTTTATTTAAATCAATATAATTGTGTATATGATAGGTAAGGTTTATTTTTTAAAGTATTGCATCTGCTTCAATTTCTACAAGTAATTCTGGTCGAATTAATCTTTTTACTTCTACCATAGTTGATGCAGGCTGTATATCTTTGAAATATTCTGCATGTGCTTTCCCTATAGATTCCCATTCTTGGATATTGGTCACAAACATTCTTGTCCTTACTATGTTGGTTAGATTTGCATTAGTTTTTTTCAATGACTTTTCGATAATTTGAATAATATTCTTGGTTTGTAAATAGGCATCTCCTGCTCCTACAACATTTCCTTTTTCATCTATTGATGTTGTACCTGAAATGAATATCTGTTGTCCATATTTAACAAGCCTTGAATATCCAATTATTGATTCCCATGTCGAGCCTGAAAAAATATTGTTTCTTTTCACCATGTCTGAATTAGGATGTATTTATCAAAAAACTTTCTATCTTAAATTAAAAAGTCAAGAAATAATCGTAGCCTAAAAATGTCAAAAGCCTTTCATCTTCAAACCATTTTATATAAAGTTGATTCACCTGAATATTTCAAACGTTTGTGTTAATTGATTATAAATTATATTTATTTACTTTGAATCGAAAGTAAATATGCAAATTATTTGTTTTCCATTAATGTTGTGCTCTACTCTTTTACAATCATTAGAACAATATTCTCTCTTACATGTATAACAAGAATATTCCCATATGGCGGGGCTTCCGCACAAACAACACTTTGGACATGTCATATTACAAAATATTTATTTGTAACACTATCTAAAAAAACCTTCTTTAATTTCTCTTCAATTGATAATCTGATAGTTTTATTAAATAGATTTCTTGTCTGTTGTTCAGAAACAGCTTTATGACTAATAATTTTCATCAATCTATACAGTCTTTGCTGTAGTATATCGCATTATCTATAAACCTTCAACCGATTTTTAAATCCTTTACCGCTCTTATGGTATAAGAGTTTGATCATATTTATCATAGGATAGAAGAAAATGGGATGCGTAACCACGCATTTAATTATTGTGTTTCATTATTGGTAACATAAGTCAAGTTTATGGATTTTGTAACATATAACAATATAAGTCACAGATTAATAATTCTGATATATGTCTTATAACAATAATTCTCAATCAGTTAATTCTGGTTCCACTTCATCTCCAAGTAAAGAAGAAATTGTTCAAGGATTGAACGATGATCTTGCTAGAGAATATAAAGCGATCATCCAGTATGTCGTCTTTAGTGCCACATTAAAAGGCCCCGAGTACGGAGATATTGCTTCACAGTTGAAAATACATGCATCGCAGGAACTATCACATGCATTGGAACTTTCAAGACAGATTGACTACCTTGGAGGCGATCCAACAACTAAAGGAAAGGATGCTGAATCTTCAGAAGATTCAAAAACTATGTTGGAAATTGATTTGAGATCTGAACAAGATACTATCATTAATTATAGGAAAAGAATCCGCCAGGCAGAAATGGCCGGTGAATTTGCTTTATCTGAAAAATTGAGACAAATTATAGCTGAGGAACAAGATCATGAAATCGATCTCAAAGATGCGCTTGGAATGAAGTAACGGCAATATATCTCATTCTTGGTCTTAATATCTTACCTAAATAAAATTCTTTAATGAACAACAACAACAGCAATCAAAATTAAAATCAATTAATTGAGTGTAGAACGGTGTTTGTTATTCGAAATGACGTATTTTAAAACCTAATTGCTTTAGAGGGTGGTACATCAATATACTGTCCAAGACCACACATACACAAGCATGAACATTTTTACTCTCTAATACGATACTAACTTGGTTTTTTAATTTATTATATGTGAATGAAGTATGGCACAATCTGTTAAACTGCACAATTGTTTATCATATTTATCGCAGGAACTGTTCAAATCCGTTAATGTAATATAATTCTTGAAATTGTAATTATAAATATTCTTTAGCCTTATTTTAGGACTAAAATATAGATCATAAAAATGATTTGTGTATGTAAATATGTATTTTATTTTTTTACTATTTTGTTTAGGATAATAATATCAAAAGTCTGACTTTTTTGAAATTGATAGTTTAACTTGCTATTTTAAAATAAATATAATCAAGAATATTATATCATGAGTATGTTCTTTATATTAAAATGAATATTAACATATAAAAACAATTATCAATTCAAATTTATTAACCAGATATTAGTAATAGACAAAATTTTAATAATGAATATATCTACACTAATTACCTATATGAAAGCAATAATTATTTATATTCCAGAAAATAGATTTAATACTCTTATACAAGTTTTGCAAGAAAATGAGGTTGATGGTATTTCTTACTTTAATATTGTCGGTCAAGGTAAACTCGAAAAAAAATTTTCCGAACGAAAGGTTAAGGAATTTATAACTCAAGACAAGTTTGCTCCACCATTTGCGCGTCGAACCAGAGTAGAAACAATTGTTCCTGATTCTAAAGTTGAAAAAATTATAAATGCAATAAAGCAAAGTGGAACATACCAAGGAAAAATATTTATATCTGATGTTTCTGAATCTCATGAAATTTAAAACTAAATTTTTTTTTTGTGTTATTATTATTCAAAATAATTGTTGATTGTATACCGAAAATTACTTATTGAAGGGAATTATTGGAATGACCAATAATTGCATCCCCTTTCATACTGATGCAACATGGACATTTCTCCTTTATACACATGTCTGATTGTTCATGATTACAAATAGGACATAGGCATACCTGATTTTTTTTTTTATTTTTTTTAATATCTATCTTAACAATAAGATATGTCCAGATACCAAAAAGAAATAAAGCAATTATGAAAAAAATAAAAGATATTCTAATTCCTGCTTTTAATACAATTAACAGTATTCCAAATACTACAAAACCTACGCCACTATAAAATGGCCAATATGGATATTTATAACTCAATCTGTTTTTCTATTGATACATCTACTGCTTTATCTTTTTTCTTCTTCTTTTTGATAATTTGTCTTACAGCTTCCAAAATCTCTTTAAGATTATCTTCTGAAATCTTTGATATTGTTGCATCGCATTCCATGTCTTTAGCATCTAGAACTTGTTCAGTAATTGCAATAATTTCTTCTTTATCATTTTTCTCTTCTTCTGTTAACAGATTATAACTTAAAAATCTAAAATAGGCAAAATCGCTCATATAATTATGTATAGCAAAACTTGTTATTTATGATATCTACAATTATTTGTATTTGTCCTTTTGTAATAATTTTAAAAAGAAATTTTATCCTTTTATAAAAATTAATTATTGTTGGGGGGGAAAATTATGTTTTCTTTTTCAGAAATACTATAATTATTTAAAAGGTCAAGTAACTTTACATGATAAATATGAAAAAATCTTTTAGAAAATAAATAGATCTATCTGTTTTTTATCGATTCTATCTGTCCATTATTAGCTTTTACAATTATTTTTTTAAAATTAATGTTATTAGTTTCAGGTGAAATCATTACAGATCCAAAAGGTCCGAGGTCTCCAATATTTTGAATTTTTCCATTATCAAATTGAACTGTAACATTGTGTATGGGATACAAATTATTGTTGTTTATTTTTGTGCTTATAGATGTTATGTCTCCACTTTGTTGCATGAATTCTATATTTAATCCAATTCTTGGTATAAATACTGCTAATATTATTATAGCTATAACAATAAATCCTAAATAAATTATCTTTTTTATTAATTTTGGTAAATTTCTATTGCTTTTTGGTCTTTGACCTTCATCCCAGCGCCCCATTTCATTATAATGGTTATCACACATACAATTTAATTTTTTTTTATAAAAACAAATTATGGTTTGATTAAATTTGAAAACACTGGAAATGAAATTCTATAAAAACTGTGTATCATTTCGCATATGCTATTTTAAAATTAAACTATTATATATTAAAATTTTTTAATTTAAACTGTATATTGAATATTAATAATGGAGAAGAATGAAGGTTATTTATACGCAAAAAATTTTTTTAATGAAAACAATGCCTCAAGTTATAATAATCTAGTTAAATTTACAACTTTTGGCCAAGATTATTATTGGAAGAAAAAAATATCAAGCAAAATCTTGACAAAAGGATTAATTTTGGATTTAGCTTGTGGTACCGGAATTCTTTCATCTTTATTAAAAGAAAAAGGACATATTGTATTTGGAGTAGATTTAACTTATGAATATCTGAAAATACTGAAAATAAAGGAATCAGAATCTTTTTGCATTAACGGAGTAGCCGAATTTTTGCCTTTTAAAAACAATTATTTTGATTGTATTGTTGGTTCCTATTTACCCAAATATTCTAATTTGACATATCTTGTTGATGAATGTTTTCGAGTACTTAAAAATAGGGGAATAGTTATTTTGCATGATTTTATTTTTCCAAATCAACTAATATTTAGATATCTGTGGAAAGTCTACTTTAATATACTTAAATTAAATGGTAAATTTTTAAAAAATTGGAATAAAGTTTTTAATGAACTTGATTTATTGATAATGAAATCGAACTGGTACTATACCTTGCCAAAGATTTTAATAAACAAAGGATTTACAGAAATAACTTCCGAATCTCTTACATTCGAAACATCAGCTATAATATCGGCAAAAAAACCATGAACAATGACTCCCGATTGAATGAATGGTATGTACCAAAATTCGGTCCTACAAAGTTTAAAGTTTTCATTGGTTTGCTTTTTTTACCTTATACTGGAATGTGTATATCATTTGTTATTTTGGGTGGCTTATTGTCACCTAATATAAATTTTGAAAGATTGTCGGTTATTTGTATAATTTATTTTTTGTCATTAGGCGTTGCTGCCCATTTTGCTGATAATATTGGTTCAAAAAAGATAAAACCATGGGGTAATGTGTTTTCTAAAAAACAAAGTTGGATACTAATAATATTTAGCTTATTTTTTTCTTATTTGTTGGGTTTTTATTATATTATTTATTTTACTCCCTTGCTTTTAATAATTGGTATTTTAGAAGGTTTGTTCTTGTTTGCTTATAACTTTGAGTTATTTAATGGATTTTTCCATACTAATTTTTCTTTTTCTTTTTCATGGGGTGCATTACCATGCATTGCGGGTTTTGTAATCCAGACCAATTCTATTACACTATTTCCAATATTGATTTCGCTAGTTCCCTTTGTTCTAAGTTACATAGAAATAAGACTTTCCCGTCCGTATAAAACATACAAGAGAAATAACGTAAATTTATATAAAGCTAAAATATATGAAAAATATTTAAAGATACTAAGCATTGGAACTATAGTTAGTACTATTATACTGTTTATTTTAAAAATTTTAATTTTTTAATTTATTATAAAAAAATAATGCAAGTCCACAAATTTAATTTGTATTTTAATTTGTATTTATATATACAAAGAATGCAAAAGTATTATTATGTTGATATTGATGGGAATTAGGATAATGTAACTTTGGAATCGAAGAGAAATTGTTGATTGTTTTTTATTATTGTTTATTGCTTTTGTGTGTCATCATATTAATGATTTGATTATCTTTCTATATAAATGGAGATTTTTAAAAGCAATTGCGATTTTGTCATTGCGCCAATTATTCTATCCACTGCTTTGCCATTTTTGAAAATTATTATGGTGGGGATACTTTGTATGCCAAAGGCATTGGATACATTTGGGTTTTCATCCACATTTAATTTTCCAAATACTGCTTTGCCTGCAAGCTCTTTTGATAATTGCTCTATTATTGGAGATACCATTCTACAAGGACCACACCACGCCGCCCAAAAATCTACAATTAAAATTTGGAATTTGTTTACCGATTCAGTAAAATTGTAATCAGTTAGGATGATAGGTATGTTGGTATATGTTTCTTTATTGATCTTATAATTTGTTTCTGTGTCGTTCCTTTTTTCTTTATACAGTTTCATTTTTTTCTGCATAATCTCGTTGATTTCATCATCCCAATTTTGCAATATTTCTCCCTTAATTATTATATGATTACTATCTATTAAATATAATCACTTTATTATAAAATGAATTATTATATTTTCAATAAGGTATTTACAAATTAAATATAAATCAAAAAAATATTTATATTAAAAAAATTTTTAGTTTTTATCTTTTTTGAGAATATTCTTATGCAAAAATAGTTGGTAGTCATCATATTTTTTTAGATATTAAAAATATACTTATATTGTATACTTTATTATTGTATAGATTTTTGTTAAAATTCCAATTCTTCTAGCTAAAATTTCTATTTTATTAACGATTATAAAAACTTGAAGGTATCTATTATATAATTGAGCCTGGGTCATAATTATTTCATTCATAACAAATAAAGCTAGTCTAATTACGTATCATATTTTGGTTGAAGCAGATACTATTCAAAAGACTAGCAACAAATAATTCATCATCTATTCTAATTAGCATTTTGTAT
>JBBRRG010000070.1:0-7079 GCA_038200895.1 Candidatus Nitrosocosmicus sp.
GATCCTGATATAGAAGTTAAAATTTTAAGGCCACAAGAAATTCCCACCTACGTCCAAGAAAATTTTTATGATGTTGGAATAACAGGTAAAGATTGGATAAAGGAAACAGATGCAGATATCAAAGTATTACTTGATTTAGAATATGGCAAAGTTAAGCAGGTTATTGCAATTCCAGAATCTTTTGAGTTTAATAATCTTGATGAAATGATTGCATATTTTGCTGAGAACAATAAATTATTACGATTTTCAACAGAATATCTTAAATCAGCTTCTAAATATATAAGATCAAAACAAAGTTATAAAAAACATTATGGAGAGTTAGAACCTACAATCATCACTCCCTGGTTCAGAATAGGAAATAATAAAAATGTTGAAATATTTTTATCATTTGGAGCTACAGAGGCTAAACCTCCAGAAGATGTAGAGGCAATTTTTGATATTACAGAAACAGGCACTACATTAGTTCAAAATAATTTAAAGATCATAGAACAGGTAATGGAATCAACTGCTGTATTTATTGCAAATAAAGAGTCTTTAAAGGATCCCGTCAAAAAGGAGAAGATATCCGACATGGTTGTACTATTAAGAGGAGTAGTAGAAGCAAGAAAAAAATTACACATATTTGTAAATGTGAATAAAGAAAATTTGAATGCATTATTAAAGATTCTTCCTTCTTTAAAAGGTCCGACAGTAAGCAATTTAAGTGAAGAGGGATGGTACGGTGTTAACACAATAATAAACAAGCAAGATTATATAAGATTGATTCCAAATATTAGAAAAATTGCTCAAGGATTAGTCACATTGGAACCCAACCAAATTTTATCACTAGAGAACATAATTATAGATGATGATGATAAAAAATGATAGATATTATTAATGTTAAAGAACCAATAAATGATGCCAATAGACTAAGAGAAAGAGCATGGAATAAAGATATAATAATTCCTACAAAAAACACAATATCGATTATTGATGAGGTCAAAAAAGACGGAGATGAGGCTTTATTAAAATGTGTTGAAAAATTTGATAATGTAAAACTGAAATCTTTTGTTGTTTCAAAATATGAGGTAAAAGAAGCATATGAAAATGTAACTTCCGATCAGATAAAAACTATAAAATACATGAAACTGAAACTAGAGAAAAGCGAGCAAGCTATAATAAATAGTCTTAAAAATATCAATATAGATTCTGAGGATATAAAGATAGATAAAAAAGTGATACCAATTTCCAGAGTAGGTTGTTATATTCCAGGTGGAAAAGCTAGATATCCAAGTACCGTTGTGATGTGTACAATACCAGCAAAAGTAGCAGGAGTTAAACAAATAGTAGCTATATCACCACCTATGAAAAATGGAAAGATCGATCCATTTACTTTAGTTGCTGCAGACATATGTGGGGTTGATGAATTTTATAAGATTGGTGGAGCACATGGAATTGCAGCATTGGCATATGGCACAAATACTATTAAAAAAGTAGATAAAATTGTTGGGCCTGGAGGTATATATGTTTCAGTAGCTAAATCAATAGTATCAAAAGATATAGCAATTGATATGATAGCTGGGCCTACAGAGCTATTAATTTACGCAAATGAAAAATCCGATCCTCGAATTATTGCATTAGATTTAATTTCTCAAGCAGAGCACAGTGAAGATACGATATGCGGGGTAGTAACTAATTCAAATTCAATTGCGAAAAAAATAACCGAAGAAATAGATAAAATTATTGATTTTGACAATATCTCCAGAAAAGAAATAGTAGAAAAAAGTTTGGATCATAATGGTTTTATTGCTTTATGTAATGAGAATAAAAAAATAATAGAATTCATCAATGAATTTGCACCTGAACATCTTGAAATACTTGCTAGCGATGAAATAGAAATTATAAAAGGAATAAATAATGCAGGTTTAATATTAATAGGAAATGATACACCCTCATCAGCCAGTGATTATTGTTTGGGCTTAAATCATGTATTACCAACATACAAATTTGCAAAATCTAGATCATCATTATCTGTTTTAGATTTTATTAAAATAGTCAGCACCATAGAGTTAGGTAAACAAAAACTTGAACAAATTTTACCAATATTAAAAGAAATAACTTTGATGGAAGGACTATCCAATCATTATAATGCGGCTAACGGAAGAATAAACAATGGATTGGATAAGTGAAGAATTATCTCGTATCAAGGATCATAGTCCTTATAAAAGACCTCAAAAACAACAAGATTATTACAAATTAGATTCTAACGAAAATCTAGTATTAGAAAAAAAATTCATCAGGGCAATAGCTTTAAAATCCATAAATGATAATGATTTTAGGGAATACCCATTAGAGCATTTTGAATCATTATTTAACAAAATAGCAAAATATGTAAATGTAAATACAGAAAATGTAGGTATAGGAAGTGGTTCTGATCAGATAATGGATCTATTATTATCGACCATTTGTAAAGAGAAAAATGCTATTACAATTAATCCGACTTTTTCATATTTCATTGATAGATGTAATATGCATAAAATACCTACTAAACTAATTAATTTATCAGCTTTAAATAATTCTTTAGATTTTGAATTTTTTATTAATGAGTCTAAAAATAAAGATCTGATATATCTTGCATCTCCAAATAACCCTACAGGTAATCAATTTAAAATCGAAGATATAATCAATTTGATTGAAGTTTCAAAAAATAAATTAATAATTATAGATGAAGCATATGTTGAATTTTCAGATTATTCTTTATCAAATCTTGTAAAAAAATATAACAACTTGATAGTAATGAGAACCTTTTCAAAAGCATTTGGTTTAGCCGGAGCAAGAATTGGATACATTTTAGCAGATGAAGAGATTATAGATATATTTAACCGATATATACAACTGCCATATCCATTAAGTAGTTTTTCAATGCATCTAGCAATAGAAGCACTAGAAAATTTTGAGATAATTAAAAGAAGTATAGGAACTATAAAACAAGAAAGATCTTTAATGTATGCTAAATTAAATCAAATAGACAAGATTAAAACATATTGTTCTGATGCTAATTTCTTTTTCTTTCAAACATTCAATCATTTTGATAAAATAAAGGAGCGATTATTACAAGATAAAATATTAATTAAAGATTTTGGAAATATAGGAGATTATAAAGGAGCAATCAGAGCAACAATAGGAACTAAAGAAATGAATGACAAACTATTATCAACAATAGAACAATCATCTAATAAATAATATTTGCCTTTGCCTAAAACTAAAAATTATGGCTAATTAATTTAAAAAGACAATCAATTAATTTGAAAAATAATCACAAACCCTTATTTATTTGAGGAAGATGAGATATTCTCATTATTATCATCATCACTAGAATTTACAATTAATCTAGTTTGAGAATTATTCACCAAATCATGAGAAACAGGAGTATCCAATAGTCTTCTAATTTTTTCTGCCCGCATATTTCCTAAACCCGGTACTCTAGCAAGCTCTGCTATTGACGCATTTAATACATTATTAGGTGAATGAAACTTGTCTAACAAACGCGTAGCTAATTTTGGTCCTATTCCTGGTAATGAAGTAAGTACATATAATTGTTGAATATAAAATGGATTTGACTTTTTTATTTTTTTTAAAAGGGGACCATCATCTTTATTTTTTAAAGAATTAGATGCCAAATGTATCAACAATTCGGCAGTATAATAAATTGAAGGAGTATATAAAATGGGTATTCGAAAATCAAGTGCTATTTTTATTAAAGTATCATAGGCTATACGTATTTTATCTACAATTAATTTAGAATTAAAATCCATTTTTTCCCTATCATCCAGATCTGTAATATTACCTTCTATAATGATAAAAGGTTTCGAATAGTGATTGATTAGCTCTGAATATTGTATAAAAAGACGTCCATCATAAATAGAATTTATCAAATCATGAATTGTTTTTCTTTCAATGACGGTTTCCGATGATACAATGTAATCTCCAACCTTGAGTTGTTCGTAATCTACAAAAACTCCCATTATTTTAAGCAAATTGGGAATTTGACTATTTTTTTCTCTTTCATCAACAACAATACGAATAGTCAATGATATAATAAAAAATAAAAATTCTTAATTAAGATTAAGAAAAAATAAAAATATTACCTAAAAAATTAATAGATAACAGGCGTTATTTTGGTGATGATGATGGATTGAAGGCGTTATTGTGAGATGAAGATCCTGATTGAGCCATTTGCATCATTTGATTAATTTTGTTTTCCACTTCTTTTAAATTTTCTTTAACCCTTGATTCTTGCTTGCCTAATACAACAATCCTAGTATTAGATAATTCTTTTTTTTCGTCTAAATCTTTTATTAATTCATCACGATTAGATTTTACTAATAATGGACCAGCAAGTTTATAGACGGTATCATCAGATGTTGTTTTTTTTAATTCGTCCAAAGCTCGTTCTGTTTCAACTTTTTCTATTTCTACTTGCTGTTTTTGCATCATTATTGCCTGTAGATTTTGTTGCAACTGTTGTAGTCTAGCAAGTTGTTCTTTTAGCCATGGAGGAAGCTCTTGTTCGCTCATTGTATATACAATTATTAAATAAATACTGAGATAAAAATCGTTATGATAGCATCAATTATTAAGATAAAGAGTTGCACAAATAAGATCTATCAGTCTTAAAAAAGATAAAATAGAAGCACGAAATTTAGATTGATCATTTCCGGAAATACATAATACGATATAATTATCTATCATAGAAATATTTACAGTAGTATCGAAATTAGGAGAAGAATAAATATCTCCTTTTAAAGCAACATAAATAGCCTTTAATAATTTTTTAAATCTATCTTGATTCTTGATTTGGTCATTTTTTATACATAAATTTGAGTTATATGAATTGTTGAAAAAAATACAAAAATTAGCCTTGTAATTTTCCAAGGTTAATATCGTACGCTCCTCCTGCAACTTTATATTCACATTTATTACATTTCCAAATTCCAATCGCTATTCTTCGAAATTTTAATGAAGTACAACTAGGGCATCGTCTTTTTTGTTTTAATGTTCTATATACTTTACCATATCTTTTTCTTACTGTAGCACCAAATTTTACACCAAGACCTTTCAATGCAGTAGAACCTTTTCTTCTTTTAACCAGTTTCGTTCAACCCCTTTATTTTAGAGCGTATTTCCTCTCCTTTAATTCTTGCTATTTCTACAGATCGAAGAATTTCGGTTATTGCGAATGGACCAGTATAACCTTTTTGTAATGCAACCAAGTCTCCGTCAGATTGTGTAGTGATGGTTAATCGTGCATCCATACAAGCCTCTTCCTCCATAGTCGGATCTAGTAAAACTGAATCACCTATTCTAACAGCAGTAACAGAAATAGGAATAGTGGTTATTGGAGGAGGCATAATATTACCTGTATCTACTACTTTATCTCCTTGGACTTCATAAACAGGCAATTTGCATGTTAGTAAAGCAGAAACAACAGCATAAGAAGTTGCATCTAACAAATTACCATCGCTATTAATAATACTACAATCAACAAATATAGTATAAACTATTTTACCAGGTATCAAAGCTAATTTATCTAAATCCAGCATTTTAGATTCCCTTACTCCTCTATCAACAACTCTAGATAATTCAATTGCTTCTTCGTCTGGTGGTCCAGGTTCTACATGAGATGAGGCTGTGGGTAATACCTCTGCAGACATTATCAGTGCGCCTTTATTTTCTAACCCTTCAAATGGCTCTCCTGTTTCTACTTTAACACCAGCTAAGACTTCTGTATTACCTAATTTTACTTTTGCAGAACCATTAGCTTTGTCAATAATACCTATTTCGATTTCTAAATCTCTATAAGACTCGAAATCTCGTCCATCTAATCTTTTTCCTCTGGATAATGATTCTAGCATTTGTTGTTTACGTAATTGTTCAACTATTATTGTAGAACGTTTTGATGAGCTCATACTTCTTCCTTCAACTCCATTTCATTACCAAAATATTTTTTCATAAGTGCTTCTTTTTGTATTTCATACACCAATTTGCATCCATGAATTGCTTTATTCAAACATTCATTAAATTGACTTGGAGATAATTTTCCATCGAGCTGAAGCAAAGTGATTTGATCCATATTAGGTAAATATGCAACCGGCATATCTGCATCACCTTCTTTATCTTCCAAGTCATTAATATCCAGCACTATATTATCTCCTAACCTTCCCGATGCACACGCAGATACTAAATCACGCATATTAATTCCTGCGTCGGCTAATGCTACAGATGCTGCATTAATACCTGCACACCGTGATCCGCCATCCGCTTGTAAAACCTCTACAAATACATCAATAACTGCACGAGGATAATCACTCAATATTAAAGATGGTTCCAAAGATTCCCGCATTACTTTGGATATTTCTACCTCTCTTCTCGAAGGAGCAGGATTTTTTCGAGTATCTGTTGAAAACGGTGACATATGATACCTACATCTCAAAACACAACGGTCGGGTAGGGCCATATGTTTTGGATGAACTTCTCTTGGTCCATATACAGCAACAATTATTTTATTTTTTCCAAATTCTATAAAAGCTGACCCGTCAGCATTCTTAACTACGCCTACAGTGATCTTTATCTGTCTTAAATCATCTATTCCCCGATCATCAGATCGTTTTCCATTTTTATCTATTAATGTTAATTCTTTCAAATGCTTACTCATCTTCTCTCATGTTTTCTTGTTTTTTTTCTTTTTGATCGGTATTAGTTAAATTATTAGAAACATTGTTTTCAGATTGTTCTTTGTGTTGGATTTCTGCAGTATCTACAGAATCCACATTTGAAGGATTTTGTTGTTGTTGAGGTTGTTGATCTACAGAATCCACATTTGAAGGATTTTGTTGTTGTTGAGGTTGTTGAGGTTGTTGATCTACAGAATCCACATTTGAAGGATTTTGTTGTTGTTGAGGTTGTTGAGGTTGTTGAGGTTGTTGAGGTTGTTGATCTACAGAATCCACATTTGAAGGATTTTGTTGTTGTTGAGGTTGTTGATCTACAGAATCCACATTTGAAGGATTTTGTTGTTGTTGAGGTTGTTGATCTACAGA
>JBBRRG010000071.1:0-7032 GCA_038200895.1 Candidatus Nitrosocosmicus sp.
CCTCCACTATTTAAAATTACATAATTTGATAGATATGCATAAGCATGAGCTGATATTGCGGTTATTTCTAATTCATGATTAAGAGCCCTTTTATTTAATTTTTCTATATCTTCAATTACGTGTTCAATTTCAAAATCGCCAGTGGAAATTAGTCCTGATTCCATAGCATAAAACATGAAAGCATCATCTGAGTCAGGTGTGTGACCTACCTTTATTTTTAAAACCATAATATGAACAATTTTTTAGTATATGCAAGTTGATTATAAAAGTTAAAAAATTTGCATAAAATAATTAAGAATAAAATTAAGCATCAGCAGCTAGAGAACAGAAGCAGAGCGGCAGTAGTATAGTAAATAAATTGATTTTCTAATTCTAGATTGATTTGTTAATTTGATTTTACAATAATGATATTTTAATAAATAAATAATTTTACAAGGAACGTTTAATAATCCTAAAAAAACTTTTTTGAATTATACCATGCCGAAATTTAAATCAACTCAAGATATTATTAGAATTATTGGAAATAGAGACCAAATTAGGAATTTTGGTGTAATTGCTCATGTAGATCATGGAAAAACTACTATGAGTGATAGTCTTTTAGCAGCATCGGGGATTATTTCTCCATCTGTTGCAGGCCAAGCTCTTGCTCTTGATTCTATGAAACTTGAACAAAATAGACAGATGACAATTAGGGGGGCAAATGTGACATTATTTTATGAAGACGTAGAAGGTAAAGAGTATGTTATTAATATGATTGATACTCCAGGCCACATTGACTTTACAGGCAGGGTAACAAGAGCATTAAGAGCTATTGACGGAGTAGTTGTTGTATCTGATTCTGTTGAGGGAATTATGACTCAGACAGAAACTGTTACTCGTCAGGCGTTAGAAGAAAGGGTTAGGCCTGTTTTATATATTAACAAGATTGATAGATTAGTAAAAGAACTAAGATTAGACCCTGCCGCGATGCAAAAATGGCTGGCAAACATTATTGCTGAATTTAATAGACTGGTTGATTTGTATGCGGAACCTGAAATAAAGGAAAAATGGAAGGTAAGCATTCAGGGAAATACTGTTGCATTTGGTTCTGCCAAAGACAGATGGGGATTTAATTTTAATGTAGCTCAGAAAAAAGGAATAAGCTTCAAAGATGTATATGATGCATATACATCAACCGATCCTAATGCTATAAAGAAACTATCTGAAAGAGCTCCTTTACATGATGCCGTTTTAGGAATGGTGGTGCAACATCACCCGCCACCTCATGTAGCTCAAAAATATAGGATACCAAAGATATGGCCAGGTGATTTAAATTCAGATATAGGAAAGTCCTTACTAAACTGTGATGAGAAAGGCCCTGCACTCATGATGGTGACTACCATAAATGTTGACCCACAAGCAGGTAGAGTTGCTACTGGTAGATTATTTTCAGGTACAATTAAGGATGGTGATGAAGTATATTTAATAGATTCAAAGAGAACTGGAAAGGTTCAATCAGTGAATATTTACATGGGCAATACTCGAGAAGTTGTGAATGTGATCCCTTGCGGAAATATTCCTGCATTATTGGGATTAGATTATGCTGTTGCTGGAGAAACAATTTCTACTGTCAAAAACGTTAACCCATTTGAATCTATTAAATATGTTTCTGAACCTGTGGTTACAATTGCTGTCGAACCTAAACACCCAAAAGATCTTCCTAAACTTGTAGAAGCACTTCGCAGAATTACTGTTGAAGATCCTAATCTAATTATAAAGATAAATGAAGAATCTGGGGAAACACTCATGGCTGGAATGGGAGTATTGCATTTAGAGATTGCATCGTCATTACTTCAGGAAGCAGGCCTGGATATTAAAACCACCCAACCTCTAATTAACTATAGAGAAACAGTAAGAGGAAAAACAGGAATAATAATGAGTAAATCTCCAAACAAGCATAATAAAATTTTCATGCGAGCAGAACCATTAAGTGAAGAAGTTATTGAAATGATCAAAACAGGAAAATTACATGAAGATATGGATAAAAAAGAACTATCCAGATTATTGAGGGAAAAAGGCTGGAGCACAGATGAAGCAAGAAGTGTAGTAACAGTTGATAGAAGTGGTAATATGCTTTCAGATGAAACAAAAGGTGTACAGTTTATCCAAGAGTCCATGGATTCAATCAAGTCAGGATTTGATGATGTCATTCACTCCGGTCCAATTGCACAAGAATCAGTCAGGGGTTTACGTTTTGTATTGCATCACTTTGTACCTCATGAGGATCCGGCTCACAGAGGCCTTGCACAATTATTACCAGCAACAAGGCGAGCAATGCTTGGATCTATGTTAATGGCAGACCCAGTACTTTTGGAACCTATTTTAGGAATCGAAGTAAAATGTCCTCAGGAACAAATTGGAACTGTAGCTGGAATACTCTCAAGTAAAAGAGGTAAATTACTAAATGTGGATCAAAAAGGGATAATTGCTATTATTTTAGGTGAGGTTCCAGCCTCAGAAACATTTGATTTATCAGAGTTAATGAGAGGCGGTACAGCTGGAAAAGCCATGTGGAGTACTTATTTTAAAACATGGCAGCCGATACCTCAGTCAGTTATCAAAACTATAGTTGCAGATATTAGAAAAAGAAAGGGATTGAATCCAGAGCCACCATCACCAGATGAATTCATAGACAAAGAATAATTTTTTTATATCTTTTCTTTATTTTATTTTATTTTAATTTGCACGAATCTAAATATTTTTTCTGTAATAATTTTGCCATAACTATAATTGAAAAGATCAATAATGGTATACTTATTATTACAAATATAATTTGATAAAAGCTCAAATAGGAAAATGTTATTAATGAACTAAATCCTGCTAGAGAATAAAAAAAACTACCTGCACATGTTGGACACCCAACGAATAATCCCGAAGAGATTCCAACATAGCTGAAAAAATTTCTTTTTGATAGTTTCATTGATTTGATTTTTTCGAGTAAATAAATATTTAAAGTCAAATTAAATCCAACTAAAACTGAAATAATAATACCTAAAAGAAAGTTCATAGGAATTAGAAGAAAAGAAAAATTACTATTGATACTTAGTATTAACATTGGGACATACCCTAGAGAATTGCAGCAAATAATCAGGTTATATTTTGGATATTGATTTTTTGTCATACTCATATTCATACTATCATTTTTTGTCATACTCATATTCATACTATCGTGTTGATGATTTGAAAATAAAGAAAAAACTTTTCCATCATTATTAAAAAAGACAAAAAAATTAGATAGAAATCCAAAAAAGACAAAATAAACGATTGTTATTAAAAGAAATAGAATTTTATATTTTGAAGATTTAAAGGAAGATTGAATATAATAAATTAACTTTGACTGATTTAATACATAATATTTTTTTGAAAAAAAAGCCATTTTTATCCCAATGATAATAAAAGAGGTACAAACAAAAAAGACAAAAAGAACCACTAGAGCAAAAAAATAAAGAGAATGATTAATAAAAATAACATTCCCAGGTGAAGTATCTCTAGAATATATAAAAAAGATAAAGAATAAAGAGACTCCGCTAAATATAGAAATAAAAAGTCCTTTTTTGTAATTTAAAGAATCTTCCATATTTTTGTCTATCAATTATGGATAATAACAAGATAGGAAAATATGAGTTTTTAAATATAGAGATCTATAGAAATTTATGATATATTAAAAAATATATCGTATGATAATTTTTTATTTTTTGTTATAGATTAACCAATAATATTAAAAAAAGTATCTCTTTGCACAGGATTTCTGCCTATTTCTTGGATTAAGAATTTCAACTCTTTAGCAGAGGTTTGATTAGTTTTACCCGCAGCTTTGAAAATTTCTTCTGAAAATGCAGTACCTACCAAATCATTTCCTCCATAACAAAGCGCAACTTGAGCTAATTTCTTTCCTAAGGCCACCCAATAAACAGATATATTTTTTAATGCACTGTAAAATAATAGTCTTGAAACAGCAATAATTCTTAAATCATAGGTAGATGGACTTTCAGAAGTTAGTGTATGTTGTTTCTCTAAATCTGTATTTTCCAAACTAAACTTTAGAGGGATAAAAGTTGTAAAACCATTGGTTTTCTTGTTAAGCTCTCTTAATTTTATTATATGATCTACTATATCTTCAGGTTTTTCAATATGGCCAAATAACATCGTACAATTGCCTTTTAATCCTAATGTATGAGCTTGAAAGACAGTATCTAGCCATTCATCCCCTGAGCATTTACCTACAACTATTTTATCTCGGGTTTGCTTATTGAAAATTTCTGCACCTCCACCGGGAAGCGCGTCAAGACCAGCATCTTTTAATCTTATAATAACTTCTTTTATCGAATTTCTTGTAACTTTAGAAATAAAAAATATTTCGGCAGGGGTTAACGCTTTGATAATGATTTTTGGAAATCTCAATTTTATTGATTTAAACATATTCTCATAGTATTCCAGACCAAGTTTTGCATTAAATCCTCCTACAATATGAAGCTCTGTTGCACCCAAATCATTAACAGCTATCTCAGCTCGTTTAACAATCTGTTCTGGGCTTAATGTATATGCATCATCGTCTTTTTCTCTGCGATAAAATGCACAAAGTTGGCAACTGGCAACACAAATATTTGTATAATTTAAATAATATGACGAAACAAAACTTACATTATTTCCAATCAATTCTTTTCGGATTTTGTCTGCTGCTGCACCTAGCAAGAAGAGGTTTTCATCATTCATCAATTCCAATCCATCATTAAAATTCAACTCCTCACAGGAAAGGATTTTTTCAAGTGATGGAGTGGGTTTAACAATAGTTTTAGACAATTATTTGATATTAATTTTTTTTAGATATAAGTGCTTTTAAAATTAAAATGTTTTATTTCCTGTTCAAAAAATATTAAATCAAAGATTAAATTGAAGCAATGATAAGATATTTTGTTCTTTGCAAAATATCCAATTTTTTGATAACTATCTAAAAAATTCTGATATTCATAATATAATTCATAATATAATTAATGACAACAATGTTCAATTGAATGATGTAATCAATCTTTTAGAAACTAAAGACATACAACACCTTGGTTTGGTAAGTAATTATCTTAGAGATCAATTATACGGAAGAACTGTTACCTTTATAAATAATTTAATTCTTAATTATACTAACGTCTGTATTACATATTGTAAATTCTGTGCTTTTTATAGACCTCCTAATCACGATGAATCATATACAGTATCCAAGGACGAAATTTTAAATAGAATAATTTTTGCAAAATCAAATTTTAGTATAAAACAAGTGTTGTTTCAAGGCGGGCATAATCCGAAATTAAATATTGAATATTATGAAGAAATATTTAGAACAATTAAAGAAAAATGTCCAGATGTTGCAATTCATGGATTATCAGCATCTGAAATAGATATGATTTCAAGAATAAATCGATCAAGCACCATAGAAGTATTGCAGAGATTAAAAGATGCTGGTTTAGCTACTTTGCCTGGAGCAGGCGCAGAGATCTTGGATGACGATGTAAAAAAGATTATCAGTCCATTAAAAATATCTAGCGATACCTGGCTAAGAATAATGGAAGAAGCTCATAATGTTGGCATAAAGTCATCTGCGACTATGATGTATGGGACCGTTGAAACTACTGAACAACGAGCACGTCACTTATTAAAAATATTGAATTTACAAAGAAAAACAAAAGGATTTATGGCATTTATACCTTGGAGCTTTGAGCCCAATAAAACCGAGATGCATGAAAAAGGGTTAATTAATTATCCTCTTGGAGGTTTTGAATTATTAAAAATGATATCCGTATCAAGAATAATTTTTAATGGTTTAATAGATCATTTGCAATCATCTTGGCTAACAAATGGTGTTGGAATGGCACAACTAGCTATATTTCATGGTTCAGATGATTTTGGTGGAACATTGATAGGTGAAGAAGTAGTTAGTGCGACTGGTGCTCGTTCAACAGAATTATTAGCATCCAGTATTATCAATTCAATCAAAGCAATGAACTTTATTCCAGCTGAGAGAAATAATAATTACGAAATAATAAAACAATATTAATTTAAATAATAAATTTTTATAAAATCTGTCATATTATCATAAAACTAAATTATGTATATAAACACAATTTTCATTTACTATAATATTATATAATTTTTGGGGTATAATTAACTACAATAAAAAAATATAAATTGTTTTTTTATGCAAAATTAAGAATATGGTAAACTTATTTTACTATTATAAATAGTTTATTCTATTCTTATAGAGGCATATAAATATTAGATTTTGTATACTTTATTTATATCAAGGCGTAGGATATTAAAACAATTAGATATATTCTATGAAAGTTATGTATACTTGAAAAAATGATAAAAGCAAAATAAAAAGGATTCTTTTGAGAAATAGATTTATAAATGTATTTATCCTGAATTCATAACTGTGCCAGTAGGTATAGATGATCTGGCTATCTATATTCCAAAACTTTATATTGATTACAAAGACTTTGCCGAGGCAAGAGGCATTGATCCACAAAAACTAGAATATGGAATTGGAATTAAAAAGATGGCTTTGGTTGACGCTAATCAAGATCCTGCATGCATGGCTGCAAATGCATGTTTGAGAGTAATGAAAAAAAATGATTTAAATCCCAAAGATATTGGTAGGATTTATGTAGCAACAGAATCGTCTTTAGATGAATCAAAAGCTATGAACTCTTTTGTAATCGGGATGCTAGAACAAGTTTATGGCGAAGATTCACTAGAACATGCAGGAGGCATAGAATGCAAATTTGCTTGTGTTAGCGGTTCTTATGCACTTTATGATAATGCAAATTGGATTAGGGCTGGCGAAAATAATGAAAAATCTGCAATAGTTATTGTCAGTGATATAGCTAAATATGATATTGGCTCGGCAGGTGAATATACTCAGGGAGCTGGTGCTGTAGCTTTATTGATAAAAGATAATCCAAGATTATTGGCCTTTGATGACAAAGTTACATCAACAATAAT
>JBBRRG010000072.1:0-6802 GCA_038200895.1 Candidatus Nitrosocosmicus sp.
GAACCTGGAATAGTATTTTTAGAGGGAGGTAATATTGGATCTATTATAATTGATTATGGTGAAAAGAATAATTTTGATTTTATTGTTATTGGAAGCAGAGGTCAAGGAAAATTTAAACACGCATTATTAGGAAATGTATCACATAGAGTTTTACATCATAGTAAAATCCTGTCTTAATAGTAAAATAATCTTTTAATACCCAGTTGTTACTATATTTTGAAATTAAATATTAGAGAATAACTAATATCTAATAATGTTGTAATTGGAAATTTATTATTATCAATAGTTAGTTATTATTTATTTGGGGAATTATTTCTTCTATCTGATTATATATTTTTAATAGACGTAAGCCTTTTTCTGTTGTTCTATACATATTTAGCATTCCATCCTCATATTCTATCAATGCATTCTCTATTAACATTGAAAAGTATTCTTTTAACTGTGCATATGAAAGGAAGGATTTGTACATAATTTTTGTCTTGGTAGCTCCTCCATTTGCTGCTTCTAGAATTAATACCGTTATTTCTGTTCTACTTCTATATTTCATTATTATCAAATAGAACAATGTAGATCAAGTATTTATAAAAAGCTGTTCTTTCGATCATTTCATTTGATCATATATTTCGATCAGAACATTCGATCATGTCAGATTGAGAAATATAGTTGACTATAATAATGCAGATAAATAAGGATCATTTTTTAATGCATCTGTTATTGTATTAGAAGAAACTGCAATTTTTATTATTTGAGAGCGTCCATAACGTCCATGACTAACTACATTTGATGTGATTAATCCCAATTGATCCAATTCGCTCACTATTTGAGTAATTCTTCGTTGAGTTAATGTGTCTTGTTCTATTGTTTTACATAATGAAATATATATATCATAGACATCTCCTGTCATTCCAGTTTGAGATTTCAATATAGAAAGCACAACTAATTTGGTATGGGTTGTCGAGTTTTTTATTACTTCGTAATTAGTATCTTTTTCTATTTTTTCTTGTGCTTCTCTGATATGTTTTTCAACAACCATTTTTGCTCGTTCTCTTTCAGCTATTTCTGCAGCCACCCTTAAAAGATCTATTGCTTTTCTAGCATCACCATTTTCCTTTCCCGCAACTGCAGCACATAAATTAATTGAGGCTTGAGATATGGATCCTTCATTAAAAGCAAGTTGTGAACGTTCATTTAGAATTTCTTTTAGTTGGAGTACTGTATAGGGATTGAATATCAATTCTTCTTCACTTAGGCTACTTCTTACTCTAGGATCCAATTTATCTTTAAATGTTAAACTATTAGATATCCCTATTAGTGAAATAAATCCGGATTCATATAATCGTTCATTGGCTCTAGTAAAACTATAAAGAATATCATCACCGTTTCTATCCACCAAAGAATCTATTTCATCGATAACTAAAATTACATGTAAATTATTTTTTTTAATATATTCAAGGATTCTATCCGTTGCTTCTCCCATAGATAATCCTGTAAAATGAACTTTTAATTTTTTATCAATTTTATTTGTCCCCAAATCTTCAGCAATATCATATAAAACTTTGTATGAGGTATTTGAAGTCTTTGCATTAACGATAGTAACTGTTATTTCTATTCCATGTTCTATTGATTTTTTTTTTAATCTATTAATTACATTTTTTACAACTGCAGTTTTACCAGTTCCAGGCTTTCCAAAAACTAAAAGATTTGATGGTCTTCCATTTTTTAATACAACTGATAGTACTTGAGCAATAGTTTTAGATTCTTCATCTCTAAAAGGAAGCTTTTCTGGAACATAGTCTATTGTTAAAGTTTTCCTATTTTTAATCAAATCATTTCCAAATACTGCCTTTTCAAAAATATTATCTAAATAATCTGAATCCATTATCTTTTTCTCCCAACTTTTGTATTAGATGTTTTAACACAGACACCCCTTGTTTTCTATTCGAATATTAAAAGATAATAACATAATAACTATGTTAACTGTTATTCACATTATTTTTAAACCACATAATCAACAATTATAAACTAATTAATTAAATTTTATATTACATTTTACTATTAATTTATTATCAATTGCATTAGAAATTAAGGGGTGTGGGGATTTTTTTAACAATTTAACAATGTGCTTAACAGATAAACAATCCTAGTTAATAACCGTGAATCAACCCCTTTATTTCCACTGGAACCATTTTTTTTATTTTAACATAGTTAATAACCGTGAATCAACCCCTTTATTTCCACTGGAACCTATAATAATAGTATTAATATTCAAATATTATCATTAATTAGTTTAACATTCAATAATACAATCTCAATTTAGTAAAAAAAAACTTAGTAATTAGTTATCAAAATTAACACACTATTGTTAAGTTCACAGAAGTTATCAAGTTCACAGAGCTGATAAATTGTCCACCGGCAAGAAGAAAATAAAAATAGAACTGGAGGATGATGACGGTGGAAAATATAATTTATCATTAGAAGGCAATTTATCAAAAGATAAAATCCAGAAAGTTCTTCAATTGGTAGAGTCATTAAATATTTCTAAAGAGGAATTTAACACTTTGAACAAATCAAATCATATTTTAAATAATGTTATACCAAAAGATATAGATAAAAATAACCATTCTTTGAATTCTATAGAATCAAGAATTTGGGCTCTGATTGAAAATAACTTTGCTTTCAGTTCTTTTACCTCTTCAGATGTTGTCGAATCCTATGAAAGTCTTTATCAAGAACAATTACAATTAAGTTTAATATCTACTTATTTATCTAGATATACAGATAAAAATAAATTAATGAGAAGTAAAAGGGGTAAAGAATGGATCTACAAGTTGATTCGAATAAAAAAAGATATCACTTCGAATTTAAATTCGCAGGATATTGAATCTCAGTCAACTCGTCTGTTAAATTCACATTACTCTTCTTCTGAGAATCAGAATAACGATTATTTTTTGAAACAGAATGTTTTATCAACAGTTTACGACCTTCGTTTGTAATAGTATATTTGAAAGGCTTTGAACCAATATCTCTATCTACAAATCTATCATCATATAATTTTTTCATAAGCCTTGATGTATGTTCCCTAGTTCTACCAATATACTGTTGTAATTCCCTAGTAGTTAATGAATTACTTTCTAGTTTTTTTAAAATATATTCTATTGTGCTATTGTGATGATCATCATTAATGGTTTCTTCTTTTTGTGATTGTGATTGATACTGGATATGTGGGTTAATTACGTGAGGTTGCTCAGGTGATGGTAGAGTTACATAATATTGTGATGCATATGTATTTAATATAGTTTCATCCAATTTTTCTATTAAACTATTAATGCTATCTAATTTTGAATTTATGGGATTTGTTCTAGAAAATATAATCCCTATTTCTTCTGATAACAAATCAATTTCTACTTTTTGTGCTGTTATTTGTTTTTCCATACTTAAAATTTTTAATTCTAAATTATATTTCCTCAATGCTGTATTTTTTAATTTGTTATAAATTTCAATTACTATGAATGTTATAACTAAGCTAATACTAAATGGAATTATGACATAAACTAAGAATAGTGATGCAATGTCTATGCTCACATCTTCCATAACATTAAGGTGTGATATAACTTTAATGGATGTGATATTTTAATATATTTTAGTTATAATAATATTCTATCCAATACCTGTTCTATGATATTTATCACAGAACTGAGGTTATTATCGTGATATTTATCGTGATTATTTTCTAACTTATATAATTTATCAACAATTGAATTTAATACAAGCAATTTCTCTTCATTTAGGATATTCAGTAGTCTTAAAAGGATAAGTGAATAATACAATTTTCTTATTTTATTTTTGCATTGTTTTACTTCTCTATAATATGCTCCCGAGCTTATTTCTTTTAGTCTTTTCTCATTATTGTAAATTTTATAAATAATTTGCATTTGTCTCTTAGTAAAGTTAGAATTTTCAATAATTTCTAATAATAATGAATTATTTATAACATTGTCATTACTCATTAGCTATACAAAATTGTATAGCTAAAGGTCATATAACTTTTATAATATTATAACAACTATAATTAATAAGTTAAAAATTAATATAAATTCATATAAAATTGAACCGGATAGAAAACTATATCAACGAAGAACTTAAAAAACATAAAAAGATATGCTTTGCTTTATTAGACTCTGAGAATATTGATAATGTATCTCAAATTGCAAAAAGAGTAGAATTACTTGGTGCTTCTGCTATTTTGGTAGGTGGTTCATCTGCGATTGATCAGTTAGATTTAGACAAATTGGTTTCATCTATAAAAACTATAATCTCTATACCAATTATTCTATTTCCTGGCAATGTTACAGGTGTTTCCCCAAATGCTGATGCTATTTTATTTACTTCATTATTAAATTCCGAAGATCCATATTTTATTTCGGGAGCACAAGCGTTGGCAGCTCTATTAGTAAAAAAATATAAAATTGAACCTCTCCCAACAGGATATATAATAATTGGAGAAAATACTACAGCATGGTTTGTTGGGCGTGCTAAAGGAATACCTTTTGAAAAGAATAAAATTGCAGTTATGTACTCGCTTGCTGCACAATATCTTGGTATGAGGTTTGTATATTTGGAGGCTGGTTCAGGAGCTCAAAAAAGCATATCTCCACAAATGGTTTCTAGTGTAAGAAAATACTTTGATGGTTTATTAATTGTTGGTGGAGGCATAAAAGATTCAGTTGTTGCTAAAGAATTAACAGATGCAGGGGCCGACATATTGGTTATTGGAACCTTAATTGAACAAGACCCCAGTTGGGAAAAAAAATTTTCCAATATTATTTCTGCTATACGCTCATAAATTTTCTCTTGGAAATATGACTCTCGTAGACGAAGCTAAAATAAGATTAAAAAATATATCCATTCCGCAATATTATGTAGATTACCAAATAAACGTTTTAAATCAGGTCAATGATTTATATACTATAATTCAGAAAGCAAGACAAAAAGGATATGATGTTACTACTAATATAGAACCAAAAATAGCCTATGATCTTGCTGATAGAGTAGCAAAAATGCATAATATCGATATATCTGATAGATTAAGATCTCTTTTAAAACATACTTCAAAGGAAAAGGCAGCTTTAAAAATTGCTGAGGAGATTGCATTAGGAGAGTACGGAAGTGGCGATTTAAAGACACGATTGGAAAATGCAGTTCGAGTGAGTTTGGCTGTTGTTACAGAGGGGGTCACTGTAGCTCCTCTCCAAGGAATTTCGGATGTTCAAATTAAAGGTAATAAAGACGGCTCAAAATATCTTTCTGTTTCTTTTGCCGGGCCTATAAGATCTGCTGGAGGAACCGAAGCTGCTCTTACTATGTTAATTGCAGACCAAGTCAGAAAAGTTACGGGACTTGATAAATATCAAGCTAATTCATTTGATGATGAAACAGGACGATTTATTGAAGAATTAAGATTATATGAAAGAGAAGTTGGCAACTTCCAATTTAAAATATTGGATGAAGATATCCATAATTGCATATCTAACTTACCGGTTGAACTAGATGGAGTAGATACAGATCCGGTTGAACTGGTAATTCATCGGGGATTAAAAAGAATTCAAACCAATAGAGTTAGGGGAGGAGCCCTTAGAGTTATGAATGATGGTTTAATTGGAAGAAATAGAAAACTATTAAAATTGGTTGAAACGTTAAACCTGGAAGGTTGGGATTGGCTGGGAAAAGTAAAGGGGGCAATTCAAACCGGAGACGATGATACTGTAAGCCATAGAATGTCAGAAGTGATTACTGGTAGACCTGTATTATCAATGAATAAAAATATTGGCGGTTTTAGATTACGTTATGGACGTTGTTTCAATACCGGATTTGCTACAATAGGTATTCACAATACTATTCCCATTATATTAGATAATGCAGTTGTTGTTGGCACTCAAATAAAAATGGATGTACCTGGTAAGGCTTCAACTATTGCTTTAATAGATACCATCGAACCACCTATTGTAAAACTAAATGATGGGACTGTTTTACAAATCAATACTAAAAAACAAGCACAGGAATTAAAATCTCAGATTAATAATATATTGTATCTGGGTGATATTTTAATTAGTTATGGTGATTTTTTAGAAAATAATGCACAGCTATTACCTGCAAGTTACGTTGAAGAAATTTGGGCTTTAGAATTATTTGAAAAGGTAAAAGAAATAAAAGAAATCAATAATAATTCTAATAATATAAATTATAATAAATTAGTTAACTTTTACCTAAATCCATTTACAACAATGCCCTCTATTGAAGAAGCATTAAAAATATCTATACAGTTAGATATTCCATTATATCCAAAATATTCCTTTTATTGGGAATCTATTAATCTAAAAGAGTTTTTATTTCTTAGGAATATTTTGTTATCTATTATTGATAATAATTATAGTAAACCCTCAATCGAATTACCATATGATTGTGATTTAAAAATCATATTTGAGAAAATCGGTGTATTTCATAGTATCAATAATACCGAGCAAACTATAATATTATTAGATCGCTCACAGAGTATTTCGCTAATTTATTTATGCATCCCTGAAATATCTAGGCTATCTTTTTTGACCGATGATTTTTCTGACATCAACATTTCCATATCAGAACTTTTCAATTATTTAAAGAAAGATAATTATATTTTAGATCTTCATAATAAAATTAATACAATAATTCAAAATAATATCAATAATTACAATGTTATTGAGTTGATAAATTTGATCTCTGATATAAAAATACGATCGAAATTCTCCTCTTCTATTTCTGTAAG
>JBBRRG010000073.1:0-6760 GCA_038200895.1 Candidatus Nitrosocosmicus sp.
GTGACCTAAAAAAAAATCTTACTGTCATAATTGTAACTCATAATATGCAACAAGCAGCAAGGGTTTCAGATTATACTGCTTTTATGTACCTTGGGGAATTGGTTGAATTTGGTCAAACAGCACAGATCTTTAAAAATCCTGTTAAAGAGTTAACCGAAAGATATATTTCGGGTAAATTTGGATAATTTAACCTTGATTCATATGATTATTTTACTACCGATTTGACCCGCCTAATTGATTTAGGGTTAAACAGGTTAAGCAGTATTATCCTTGATATGGCTAGCATTGCTGAAAAAACTGTGATAAAAGCTATCACATCATATAAAGAAGATACTTTGGAAACAACAAAGGAAATATTTGAATCATCAGCTAAATTACGTTTTCTTCAAGATGAAGTCTCCGAGTTAACAATAGAGTTAATCGCTAGATTTCAGCCTGTTGCCACTGATTTGCGATATATAAAATCCTGTATGGAACTATCTTATGGTTTTTCTAGATTTGGTCGCTATGCTTATGATATTATCGATGCATTGGAAATTTTTGGACCTTTAAAACTATGTGACAAGTCTTCAGTTATCCGTATGTCTGAAACTGTTCTTGAAATGATGAATACAGGTGTATCTGCTTTACGTTTACTTGATAATTCGTTATCAAAAAAGATATATGAAATGGAGGATTTTGTAGATATTTTGTACAAAAAAAGCTTGCGCGAATTTGCTACAGATCTGAATAATACAAACAATACATATTCAGATAACAGATGCAATATTTCATCTGCTTTAATATTGAAATATTTAGAACGTATTTCAGATCATGCTAGTTATATTGCTGACTCAGTAAATTATATTGTAACCGGTATATCAAGTCCAAGGAGATAGTATTTAGTTCTCCAAATAGTATTTTATTTGTGATGGATAATGATATAAAAATAAAAAAGAGATGTATTATTTGCGGATGCACAGAACATTATATTTTTGGGTGTATTAACCACTGGACTGGTCATAAAAAAAGCAACGGAAAATGTAATAAATGACTATTATTTTAATTCATAGAGTGCTATTATTAATTTCAATACGATTTTTTCATTAGTTTTCTCTGCTAATGGTAAAAAGTATTTTTGAGTTTCTTCTTTAAATCTAGCAATCTTTTCTTTTCTCCTTGAATTTTTTAATGATCTTATATCATCGAGTCTTTCGGCCAAAAATATACATTTAACATACATATCTGCTTGTTTTATTTTTGATATTTGCTTTTCAATTGACGATAGCGACGACGATGACTTGTCATCGTTTTTTTTTGCCTTTTTATTAAAAAATGAAACTGTTTTATATATTCTCTCACCAATTTCTATTTTAATCTGATCTTTAATTTCCTGAGATAGTTCCTCTTTATTAAATACATCATGAAGCAAAGCCGAACAAACCAAATCTGATTCATTCATTTTTATTTCCTCAGATAAAATTAGAGCTACTCTTAATGAATGATTTATCTGGGGTTCAGTATTATCAAATTGATATTTTCTTACTGTGTCACTATGTATTTTGATGGCTAATCCAAAAGACTTGGTAATTTTTTCAATATCGTTTATGGATTCTTCAAATGGTTTTAATAGCTTTGTAAATCCTGTTTTTATAAAATTATTTTTATTATCTATATTATTGTACATTTCTTGCAATTTATCCTTCAATTTGGGTTGATATTACTTCCATTAATTTACTTTTCATCTTGAATCTTTTAATTTTAAATATATAACAGGATGTTATAAACAAATTAATAAATATACATTCATAAGTTTATGTGTAATTATGGGTTTTTGAATATATTCAGATGGCTTCAAAAGATTTAAAAAAACAAGAAATTATAAATGTATCTGTTCAATTTGGCGATATAAAGGTACAATATAGTGGTGAACCAGAGAATGTTGCCTCTTCTGTCATGAATTTTCTTTCTAAAAATATACCTGAATTAGGCTTGGCTAGGAAGATTTCCTTAAATTATTCTATATCAGAATTGATTGATCTTTATTCTCCTATAATCAAAATTACACCAGAAGGACCAAAAATATTGCCAGATAACGGAGAAATACAAAATAAAAAATTCTCTGATAAAGAAATAGTTATGTTATTTTTAATAGGATCAAAAATTGCTTTTGAATTGGGTAAAATTTCTAATAAATCTTCACCCATTGCTGATATCCAGGCATCAACAAACTTAAATCCCAAATCTATAAGCTCTAGATTATCTGAATTAGTTAAAGCTGGTTATGTTTATAGAGGTGTTAATAAAGAAGGCCAATTAGAATTAGTAGTTTATGGGATTACTACCGTTGGTATTAGTTGGTTGAATAGTATTATAACCAAAAAGATCAATACAAAATAATTATTGTTTCTCAAACAATGGTTTTTTCTGAATATATCTATAATTTCTAAGTGTCCCTACCCTAGTCAGTATTCCTTCCCTAACCATATCTGTTAAAGAATGGGACACTGCTGTTCTGTCGTAATTATATCCCATTCTTGATAATTCTTCATGCACTTCACCCAATAACTTTTCACTTTCAAAATATTTTTCATAGAATATCTTTTCTATTAAACTTCTACACGTGTTACCATTTTTAGTTAATTCTTTCAGTGAAATACTGTTTCTTCTTTGATTAAGGTTGTTCATATTGTTATTTGTTTCGTACCTGGATTTTAACTGAATTAGCTCATTTCTCAGAGCTTTTATTTCGTCGTTTATCTTTGTATTTGAGAGTGAAGCAATATCTATTCCTGAAAGTACATTCTCTACGACTTGTTTTACTTTATCTTCGGTACAGGTTATCTCAACCTCCCATTCGTTATATTTGAGTTTTATATGGGCTTCGACGGAGAGTTTTGATACTGCCTCATTCATTTGATCTTTATTGCCTATTCTTGTTGATAAAGTTATTGCTGTTCATCTTGCACAACATGAACAACATTTATTAATATAGATGTTGTTGTTGAACAAGATGAGCAATCAATTAAATTATACTGATAGGGCATCTGATATAGATGATGTAAAAAAATCTTTAATTAACAATTTTACAAATTCTTTTTTTTGTAAAGATTATAAAAAATTGTTAGAGAATAAGAAATTAGTTTTTGTAAATGATGATGAGGGAATACCTATACAAAATTGGGGAATGCGTTCTGAAAAATACGATCACATTGAGGTCAAGAATATTGACATAGTTAAAAAAGAGAAATTCGTTTTTGGTATTGATTCAAGTTGTATTAAAGTTGCAGAAGTAGAAGATGGAGGCTTGTATGCAATAAAAGGTTCCACCTGCATCTCTTATAAGGGCAGTCCTATAACTCACCTCAAGATTGGGCCGTTTATATTTTATTTGAATGAAGAAATATTAAAAAACTTTCGTTTAGATAGTAATATATTAAAATTAACATTATTTAATGATGATTATGCTAAAAAATTTCTTAGAATTAATTTCGAGCGTTATATCCAATTTTGGTTATCTAAATTAGTTACTAATTCTATAATACTTATTGATGGCTCACTTAAATATTCAATATTTGAGAATCATTTTTACTCTATTTCAAAAATAATTGAAAATTCAGTTATTAATAAAAACCTGGTAATTGGAATCAGTAAGAATACCAAAATAAAGATTTTAAAATATTTCTCTTATCCTTTGCTAAATGAGAAAAATCCTTCTTTTATCAATATCAATTTGGTTATTACAAGTTTAATCAGACGAATATATGGAGAACATATCTTGGTAAAATTTGATGAAAACAAATATGCTAATATATTGAGGGCAGACATAGTAACATATGATGACGATGTTACTAATGCCTTAGGAACATTACTTTATAACGAATTTATCACTAACGGATATCCAAGTACATTACAATTGTCTCATCATGTTTCAACTTTTTCAAATACTGATTTATCAAGTATACAGAGCTTTATAAAATCAAACTACTTTATCAAAGAAATATTTCATGACAATGTTAGAAATTCTATTTTAGGATCTGTCTGGAAATGAAGATTTTATCAAAAAATGGAGATGAAATTATATTACTTGCTGTAACCAATGATTTTGCAAATAAAGGTGATTATTTTATAATTGAAGATCTTAATTTGAATAAAAAATTATTAGTTCAAATTTATGATGAAGAATATCTCTCCTCTCAATCACTTGCTGATGAAATTATTAAAGATGAAGTTATTGGAAAATATAGTTCAGAGAAAATTTTTGATCCTTTAGAAATTAATAATCTTTCTCAAATAATAAGAGATGTAAGGCTATTTAGAACAAAAATCCGCGGTTCAATTGATAAGTATGATAATTTGTCTGCCGATGTCGACTGGGTTCCATCACGCGTAAATTCCAAAATTATTAAAATTAGTTATAGCCAAATCAAGTCTTTGATAAAAAAAAATATGCAATACCCGATCGCGATAGGTAAATCAGTCACTGATAATCAACCTTTTGAGATATATGCCGAAGACCTTGATGGTAAATTGAATATTATTACTGGTAAAAAAGAAACTGGCAAATCTCATCTTTCCAAAATACTGTTAAAATTTTTAGTTGAATATGGTGCATATGTTATTGTTTTTGATTTAAATAATGAATATAGTGGATTGTTATTAAATAATGATGGAAGACCATCCTCTATCAATGAAAAATTGATTTTATTGGAACCTGGAAAAGGATTGAAGTTTGATTTACGATATTGTGGTAAGTCTTCCATTTCAAATATGCTAAAAAACGCTCTCGATATGCCTGCTGCTTCTCTAAGGGAATTTTTCAGAATATGGGATTCACTTGAAAATAAAAAGATGTTTGGATTAGATGAAATGGGACATGCATTTAGTACATGGAATATAAATGAGTTGGTAAGAGATGCATTATTATCTCGATTTCATATAATTAACTCTTCACTTCTTTTTTCTTTCACTAGGCCAAATGAAAAAGGATTTCAATTCGAAGAACTAATAAAAATGAAAAAAAAAGGCGCTGGTATGATAATTAATATGAGCAGAATTTCGCCTGTTGTTAGGCGTATGGTTGTCGAATTGGTGATGAATAAATTAATAGACTTGATGGAAAAATCGTTAATTCCACCAATATTTATTTTTGCAGAAGAAGCTCATTTATATATTAGAGATACTTACTGGGAAGATTTGATAACCAGAATGAGGCATTTTGGAATTTACACTACATTTATTACAAACCAGCCTGATGCGCTTAACGATACTATTTACAGGCAAGTTGATAACATTTTTTTATTTAATTTTACCAATGATACAGATCTAGAGAAAATCTCTAAGGTTTCTTTACTTGACAGTTCCACGATAAAATCATTAGTTAAAACATTATCTCATCGTAGTTGTCTTTCAATAGGGAAGGTTGTATCTAATTTACCAATGGTGGTAAAGATTGATCCAATAAATATGGTTACACTAGGGGAAACAAAAAAATTTTTTAAATAATTTTAGATCCTTTTATCGTTACAATAAATTCATTTTCAAATACTTTATCTATTTGATATTCCATGCCATTTATTTTTTTTATTATTTCTAGATTTGTTAAAAGATGTTGTGAAATTATTGATATTTTATATCTTGATTTTTCATTTACAAAACTTAATGGTAATACTAACATATCAGCTAAATGAGAATCTATGCAGGCTTGGAATTTGTAATCTTCTATAAAGCTTTTCGAGGCATTATATCCTACTGTTTCAGCTCTGATATTTTTTTCTCCTATCGAATCGGCTCCTAGGTATATTCCGGATTCTGATGTACTATAAATTAAAATTGATGAACCTGGGCTTGCAGAATTTTCTAGTGATGATTTATATTTATCACATTTAATTCCATTCTTCTCTAAATTTGACAAAGCACCACTAATTTGTCTGTCTGTAATATGTTTTGGTAAATTACCTACAATACTTAATATATTTGGATTTGTCTCTTTAAAATTACAAAAATCTATTGGTTTCAGAGTATTTGCTTTCTGGATATTTATATTAACAATGCCTTTACCATTAGGGTAAAACCCTCTTTTTATTACATTTATATCAAAAAAAATTCCTATTTTGCTAAATGCATCCTTCATTACATATTTTATATAATCTATTGTGGGGCTGTATTTTACATCGGTTCCTCCAGTTAATTGGATTACGATATTTTGTTGGGAAATTGCGATAGTTGGAATTAAAGTTTGTAGCAATAGTGGAATACTTCCTGCAGTCCCAATATCAATATTTAGTATATCTTTATTAATTTCAATATCTTTTTTATCAAATATTATATTTATCCATTCTGCCCCTAATCTTACATTTTCGATATGAATATTAAATAATTTTGATAATAGTTTTATCGTAGTGACATGCTGATGTCTTAAGCCTGGGTTATTTCTTTTTGTTCGAATATTTATTATCTTTACCGGTTTTTTAATGATGGTTGAAATTGTTAATGCACTTCTAAGTATTTGACCTCCACCTTCACCAGTTGAGCCATCTATTATTAACAATTATGAAATTTATTATTTGATTTAAATTAATTTTTTATCATTTCTATTATTATTTTAATGATGTTGATGATGATGATTTATAGTTATATTATTTATCAACTTTATTCTTTCAATTCCGTTTATTTGCTCAATGATTTTTGCTGTTTCAACAGAAACAAGCTCTTTCCAATTTTTATCATTTGCAATTCGATACCTGACTTCTGTTGCTGAAAGCTTTTCTCTATTAATTAA
>JBBRRG010000074.1:0-6759 GCA_038200895.1 Candidatus Nitrosocosmicus sp.
GTTTATCTATATAATCCACATTTGAAGGATTTTGTTGTTGTTGAGGTTGTTGATCTATAGAATCCACATTTGAAGGATTTTGTTGTTGTTGAGGTTGTTGATCTATAGAATCCACATTTGAAGGATTTTGTTGTTGTTGAGGTTGTAGTTCGGTAGGCGAAGATTGTTCAAAAACAGGTGAATCCATTTCATTATTATTAGATGTAAACGATGAGGAAGTGGTGGAAGAATCGGTATCAACATTAGAAGGAATATGGATGTTTTCTGGTTGTTCTGGTTCCACGGGATCCTGTACATTTAACAATGTTTTAACTCTTTGAGTAAGATTAGTAGTATGAGATTCTTCCTCTACCATTTTAATAGCCTTTACTGCTAAACTCAGACCATCGGTGTCTCTTCCGGTAACAACTACAATGCCATTCTGTCCTATTATTACTCTAGTTTGTGTTGCTTGTTCTATAGTCTGAATCATTGAACCTCGTTTTCCAATTAATCGTGGAACACGGGTGGGAGAAATTTTTATAAATTCGCCATAAGGAATTTTTCCAAGGTCTTTGTCTTGTACTGTCAACATAGGATCTCGGGTTCTATCAAAAGATACAATTCTGGCAATAATTAAATCACCTACACTCAATTGTCTACCCATATCATCTCTAGCAGGAGAGAAATCTCTTCCAAATACATCTTGTGCAGGAAGATGAGCAAAAAAACATGAATTAATGTCTACGTCCCAAGATAAAGAAGAACGATCAATAACTTTTCCTATTACTAAATCATTAACGCGTGGAATATATACTCCCGATAAAGGTATGACTTTTACACCATCTTTGCCGGCCTCTGCGATTCCAACTCTTGTAGATATCAAATAATCACCACTTTTCATAACGTTCATCAAAGGTTTATAATTACCCTCTACAATTTTATCTCCAGGAATCACATACCTTCTTTTAATTTCTTGCATATTAAAAATTGACTACCTCCAATAACATAAGATATACATAATGTAATGATTTCATGTTTCTATTCAATTATTTAGAAATTGTTCTATAATATAATCTAAGTCCATTATTCTTTAACTTGTGCTGAGCCTTTAGTTAATGAACCTAAACGATCAATGAAATTTCCTTTCACGCCAGCATTTATTTCTATTCTTACTTTTAATGAGCCATCTGAAAGCCATTCCTCAGAAATTACAGATCCGGATGATTTAATATAGCTAATACTATTTGATGAAAAAGTTTTAGGTATAGTAATAGTTAATTGCGACATTTCTGATGCTAGTGGAAGAACTTTTCTGAGAGAATCAACAACTAATTTGATTTGATCCTCTGCCTTTTTGAAAGGATCGATAACTACTCTAATATCTTCTAAACCGTTCTCTATTCTTTGAATTGGATGAGGTAATTTGGTTTTTGGATCGACAAAGTTTTTATTTATATATTGAATTATTTGTTTTCTCTTCTCTTCAACCATTTTTCTTCTTTGATCTGTGGTAAGATTCAATTCTCCTTTAAGCAAAATTTGTTTTATAACCTCATTAGAATTAGTGGTTTTAAAATGTTTATTTAGTTTATCAGTACTTATCCTAGAACCTTTATTAGCATCAGAATATATATCATCTGAAATCAAAACAGAAGAAAGATCTTTTCTCTTACCTAATTTATATTCGAGTGCAAGATCGGGTTTTACTAATATTTCAAATTTATCGTTGCCTACAATTAATCTAACAGTAGTACTTTTGGAATCACCCATAGATTAGGAAAATTATTTGTTATATATTAATATAATAAAAATTGTTTCAGATTCATTACATTTTTAATATGTATGAGGTAAAATATCCGTGATTTGATCTCAATAGATTTAAAGGTTATTGAAAAACAAGATGAAAAAATAACCATTAAATTTAATAATGTTCCACGTCAATACGTAAATGCATTAAGAAGACTATCATTAAGTGAAGTACCTACTTTTGCTATTGATGACGTAGTTATTTTGGAAAATTCATCAGTTATGCACGATGAAGCAGTAGCACATCGACTTGGGCTTATTCCATTAAGAACAGATTTAAAAAAATTTTCTTTACCTAATGAATGTAATTGTAAAAGTACACTTGGATGTACAAATTGTAGGGTATTATTACAACTTGATGCAGAAGCTAAAGACAAGACTAAAACGATTACAACCTCTGAATTAATATCAGAAGATGATTTTGTAAAACCTGTCAATCAAGATATACCTATAATAACACTGGCGCCAGGTCAAAAAATAAAATTTGAAGCATATGCGAGGTTAGGAGTAGGCAAGGATCATGCAAAATGGCAGGCAGCTACAATATCCGTAGTAAAATATGGGGAGAATGAAGACGAAATTTATCTAACTATTGAATCTAATGGAGCATTAACTGCTGAAGAAATAATAATAGCAGCTGCAGAAAAACTTAATTCCATTATTAAAAACTTTGGGGAAACTATAAGTTCTGTTAAAGCATTAAACAATCTCTAGGTAAATTTATTTGGTACTGTGTACACTTTTAAGTAGACAGCAGGTAATGTTTAACGATACTTTAATTGATAGTACAATCTGGATGCTTCGTAAAGCATTCAAAAATAATACGGCCAGGATTTGGAAAGCATTAGAAGAAGAATTTCAAAAATCCAGAGCAAATAGAAGACTGGTTAATATTCAAAAATTAAATAAATTTACCGATAATGGAGATATTATAATTGTCCCTGGTAAGATTTTAGGAAATGGAACTCTGGGACACAAGTTAACAGTTTGTGCATATTCATTTTCCGAAACTGCATTAAACAAACTAAATGCATCAGGCACAGAAATAATCTCACTCCAATCATTAATAAATAAATATCCAGATGGAAAAGGTGTAAAAATAATTGGATAAAAAAGAACAAAATCAACAGCAAGTAAGCCCTCCTCAACAAAATAAACATATAGTAGTCGATGGCTCAAATTGTATTTCAGGAAGGCTTTGTTCTAAAGTCTCAAAGTTATTGCTTCAGGGAAATAGAGTTTCTGTAGTTAATGCAGAAAAGGTCATGGTATCAGGGAACAAATATGAAGTCATTGAAAGCTATAAAGTACGTTTAGAAGTTTCATCGGTAACTAATCCTATTAACGGTCCATTTCATCCTAGAAGGCCAGATACAATAATTACCAAAATGATTAGAGGTATGGTGCCCAAGAGAAAATCTAGTGGAATACAATCTTTTAAAAGGTTAAGGGTATACATAGGAATTCCAGACGAATTGAAAAATTCAACAATGAAAACGTTTGATGATGCAAAAATTACCAGACAAGAATCATATTATATATCAATGAGTGATGTAGCAAAACAGATAGGATGGAAAGGAGTGATATAATGACATGAATAAAATAGATCTTTATCCAGGACAAAGAAAAACGTGCAGAGCTGTAGCTACAATAGTCAAAGGTAATGGAAAGATAAGAATAAATAATATACCAGCCGAGGTCATTCAACCTGAAGTTGCAAAGGAACTAATTCTAACCCCTGCAAACATAATTGGTGAATTAAGAGATAGAGTGGATGTTAGTGTTCATGTAAATGGTGGTGGATTTATGGGTCAAGCATTTGCGAGTGCAGTAGCTATTTCACGTGCACTTACAGGGCAAACAAAAGGATCAAAAGAACCAAAAGAACATCCATTTACAAAAAGTGTAAGAGAAGAAATAAAGAATAAAATTACAGATTTTGACAGGCATTTATTAGCTGGAGATCCAAGACAGACTGAAGCCAAGAAATTTGGCGGTCCGGGAGCAAGAAGAAGAAAACAAAAATCATATCGTTAGACTTTTTACTTTTATTTTATTATTAATCAAATAATTAAAATGTCACATAATGGCATAGATATAGACCAATATTTATTATTAATTCTTTATCCAAGTATTGTATTTTTCACAATAGGATACATTACAAAAAAAAAGAATGTTAAAAAATCAATAACATATTTTATACAATCAGTAATATGTTTTGTTTTTTCTATTACATATTATCTTTTCATTCCACATGGTGGAGCAGAAGGTCTTTCATTAATATTAGGATTTTTTGGAATTTTACTTTTGATATTAGCTAGAAAAGAAAAAATTAATCCACAGGAAGAAGAAGAAAAGGAACAGAAGAATGACTAAAATCCTTCCAGATTATTGATCGAATTTAGCTAAAAATCATGTAAATTAAAATAGAAATAACCGATGGTAAATATAATAAAATAAAAAATATCTCTAAATTTAACTCAATTAGAGAGATAATTATATATCTTTTTTACCACAGATCTCAAATGCAAATGCGACAAATCCTATAATTAAACCATTTTTTCTTAATGGATAAAAGTTGTTGGTATGTTTTGGTAACAATTCTTCTTTTAGAGAGAAAATATCATCTGAGGGTAATTCCAATCTTGACATTTCTTCTCCCAAAATAATATCCCAAACTGCATTATCTACATCATTTTTTATTGCAATAAAGGAGATTATTCGATTGGTATTTGATTTATCAACTACAATAAAATAATTAAAATCATCTTTTATTGGAAAAGGATCGGGCATGGTAAAAGAGTCTACATGGAAATATACTTCCAATTTCTTTTTTAATTCGTAGGAAATAAAAGACATTAGAGAAAAATCTAAAATTGATAAATCTTTAATCTTTAATACAATGTCATGCGAATTTATTGCTAGCATAAGGTAATTAAGATTGAATCATATTAATTTTTTTTGTTAGAACATAGTTGGTTTATTAATAGATCAATTTTCAAAATAAGAAAATCGCTAGATAATATAACATAAGTTTAAAAAGATATTATAACGAATCTAGAAATGAATCAAAGCCGGGGTACCCAAGCTAGGTAAGCAATATAAGCCCTAAAAGGGGTCAGCCTCGAGATCATAAAAATAAGATAGCTGATGTCTACCAAGACTCGTGGGTTCGAGTCCCACTCCCGGCGCCTTACTCGCGGATTCAACCACCTCTTTAAAATACCAAAAGAAACAAAATAAAAATATCCAATTGGAAGACGTACCTTCAGAAATTGCGCCAATACAAAGACAAATAGTCAAAGATGAATTAAAAGAAAAAATTCTTTTAATTTGTAAAAATCAAAAACAATTTGTTGTAAAGATGCTAAATACTCTTTTAGAAAAAACTGAAGAAAATGCCTTAATTATTTGTGATTATATAATAGCCGAGCAAAATGAAATTAATATTAAGGAATCAACCAAGGAAGGGAAAATCAAGGTTCTTGTAGACGTTATTAATTTCACAAATTATAAAAACCTAGAAAAAATAACAATAAATAAATGTTTTATATGATTAAATCCTAAAATATTTTCTGAAGGTATCTGCAATTTTTCTGATTATGATGACATTAGTTCCTTCAAAGTTTGGAAATAATAATATAAATAAAATCTCCCAAGAATTGGAAAAGAAATTAAGGAATCTTTCAAAAGATATTCTTTTATGTATAATCTCTAGCAAAGATTATTATTTTCTTTATAACAAGGTGAAAATCTCAACCATTGTATCTTGTATTTTAGGAATAGAGATTATCAATAATAAAAGAGTGATAGAAGATGTATATTCTAAAAATGACAATGTCAAACAAAATCCTTTATCCGATACCGCAAATAGTGTACTGCTTGTAGGTAAAAAAGTTTTAAAAAAGAATTCTATTTTCCTAGAAGAATTACAAGAACAAATAACCAAGAATTATAAGGATTTAGAAATAGAATCAAAATACACCTTTAGCAAAAATAAAATACTATCCGAAATAATCATAGAGGGAAGAAAGAAATTTATCCAATTGGAACATTTTTTCTAATTATAAAAAAAAAGGTAGAACAAGAAATATCGATATTTAAAGAAGAATATAATTTAAATGAAGATGAATTAATTATACAGACTTATAAAAATCATCCATTTATTGACCTGTATTCTTGTCCTTGCAGTAAATCAATGGCTTTTGATAGTCTAACTAAGATATTGGATATGACAAAAGATAATAATATTTTGTATTTAGGTGATTCAGAGAATGATAATCCTGCTTTTAAAAAGGCCAGATATATCTATTGGAATAAAATCTGATAAAAGGATTGATACCAAATTAGAATGTAAATACTATTTAGATTATGAAAATCTTGTTTTGTTTTTATATAGATTAAATAGTAATAATTTTATCTTTACAGAAGATTTATTAAATTTCGATATAACTATTTAAAAATTATATTACATCTACTTCATGTAAGGTGATTATACCATGGTCATTTATCAGATGCTTTATTTGTGGAAGTAGAGGTTCTAATTTTGATCTCTCTTCAACAATATCAATCATCATAGGTTGATTAATGGTTAAACCTTCCAAATGCAGTGTAGACTTGCCGCTCTTTCCAAATCCATCAACACCTAGCCATACTATAGCACCAGAAACTTTTGATTTGATCAAGAATTCCATCAATACTTTTTCTAATCTCTTTCCATTTATTTCATCATTCTTTTTAATACGTATTGTAAGACAATGCATTTTTTGATTTACCATTAAATGTTACCTTCAATTATCTTGGATATTAAAATTCTTCCACTATATACTGCTAAAAATGATAACACCACATTTGAAATAACATTTATTCCTAAATAGAGAAATTGTTTATCTTCCATCATATTTACACTCTCTAAAGCAAATGAAGACATTGTAGTCAAAGAGCCGCAAAATCCTATGGCAATAAGAAAAG
>JBBRRG010000075.1:0-6699 GCA_038200895.1 Candidatus Nitrosocosmicus sp.
CAAAATCATAAAGAGGATCTTCAGCATTTATTCGACATTCAATTGCACAGCCATTTAGTTTCAAATCTTCTTGTTTAAAGGAGATCTCATCGCCGTTTGCTATTGAAATTTGAAGTTTTACCAGATCCATTCCTGTAACCAATTCAGTTACCGGATGTTCAACTTGAAGCCTTGAATTTATTTCAATAAAATAATAATTTCCTTGAGAGTCGCATAAAAATTCAGCAGTTCCAGCATTCAAATAATCAACTGCTACAGCAGCTTTTTTTGCTATTTCTCCAACTTCATTTCTTTTTTCTACCGTCATTATTGGAGATGGAGACATTTCAATTAGTTTTTGATGTCTTCTTTGAATTGAACATTCTCTTTCAAATAAATGCCGGGTATTACCACTAGAATCCCGAATTAATTGAAATTCAATATGTCTGATTTTTTCGAGAAATTTTTCAACAAAAAGAGCAGATTTGCCAAATGCGGCCTTTGATTCTGCAGAAGCCATTTCAAATTCTTGTCTTAACTGTTGCTCATTATTAGCTAATCTAATCCCCCTACCACCTCCACCGAATGCTGATTTTAATAAAACAGGATATCCCGCTTCTTTTGCGATTTCGACTGCTTTTTCTACATTTTCAACAACCCCATCACTTCCGGGCACCGTTGGAACATCGGCTTTTTTCATGACTTCTTTGCATTTCATTTTATCGCCTGTTAACTCCATTGCTTGACTTTTGGGACCTATAAAAATAATATTATTTTTTTCACATAATTCTACAAAGGTTTCATTTTCAGAAAGGAATCCATAACCAGGATGAATGGCATCCACGCCAGCTGAAATTGCGATCTCCATAATTTTCTCCATATTCAAATAACTTTTAGATGGAGATGCAGGTCCAACATGATAAGTCTTGTCAGATCTTTTAACATGTAACGAACTCGCATCCTCGTCTGAAAAAATTGATACAGATTTGATTTCGAGTTCTTTACACGCCCTTATTACCCGTAAAGCAATTTCTCCCCTGTTTGCAATTAATATACTATTGATTCGTTTTGACATTTTTATATACCAATCCAAGCCTATAGATTTATATTTCCATGTTTTTTCCATGGACGATGTTCTTTTTTATCAGACAATATATCCAATGCGTTTATTATCATAGGACGAGTTTCCATTGGATCTATAACGAGATCAATTGTACCTCTTTCTGCAGCAATGTATGGATTTGCAAATTTGTTTCTATATTCTTTGGCAAGGTTTTTCTTTATTTCTATTGCATCAGCAGAATTTTTAAGGTTTTTTCTATGCATAATAGTAATTGCAGCTTCAGGCCCCAAAACAGCAATTTCAGCAGTAGGCCAAGCATAATTAATATCAGTCCCAAGATTTTTGCTACCCATGGCAATATATGCACCCCCATATGCTTTTCCAATAATACATGTTATTTTGGGAATTGTGGCTTCGCAATAAGCAGATAATAACTTACTGCCATGTCTAATTATGCCATTGTGTTCTTGATCAGAGCCTGGCAGATATCCAGGGGTATCTACAAGAGTTATTATCGGGATATTAAACGAATCACAAAAACGAACAAACCTAGCGGCTTTAACAGAAGAATGAATATCAAGGGCTCCTGCCAAAAATTGTGGCTGGTTTGCAATTATACCTACAGAACGTCCACCTAATCTAGCAAAACCTACAACAATATTTTCTGCAAATAATTCGTGAATTTCAAAGAATTTTCCGCCATCAACTACTGAATTAATTATTTCCTTGATATCATAAGGATGATAGGGATTTTCCGGTAAAATATTAATGATATTTTGATCAAGCCTATTTGCGTCGTCATCAACATCCAATCGTGGTGGCTCTTCCTTATTATTTTGTGGTAAATAGGATAATAATGTTTTAATTTTATCCATACAATCAATTTCATCTTTGGCTACAAAGTGAGCTACTCCCGATTTTGTGGCATGTGTTTTTGCACCCCCCAATTCTTCAAATGTTACTTCTTGACTCAATACCTGCTTGACAACTTCAGGCCCTGTTACAAACATCTGGCCTACATTTTCAACCATTATAACAAAATCAGTCATAGCCGGAGAATAAACAGCGCCTCCTGCACAGGGACCTATACTTGCAGTTATTTGAGGGATAACACCTGACGCGAGAGAATTTTGTAGAAAAATATCACCATAGCCATCCAAGCTGGATACACCTTCTTGTATTCGGGCTCCTCCAGAATCAAGAATCCCAATAACAGGACATCCAACCTTCATTGCATGTCTCATGACTTTAGAAACCTTTTTTCCAGCCATTTCCCCTAATGATCCGCCTAAAACCGTAAAATCATAAACATATGCAAATACCTGTCTGCCATTGACAGATCCAAAACCAGTAATAATTCCATCACCATAAAATTTTTTTAATTCAGGATCATCACTCCGATGAGTGACAAATTTATCCAGCTCGATAAAAGTATTGGAATCAAATAAAAGATTTATCCTTTCACGAGCTGTCAATTTTCCTTTAGAATGCTGGGAATCAATTTTATCTTCACCACCACCAGCTTCAGCAATTGATTTGCGTTCATAAAATTGTTTTAGCTTTTCCTCATGCATGTATTATGTTGTGATCCTAAATATTATTTAATATAGACTTTGCGTTAGGCAAAAATAGTCATAATTAAAAATAGATCTTATTTATTCAGACTTTCTCTTGTACTTCACGTAAACCATCTCTACCGCCTTGAGCCCGTCTAAAATAATTCATACCATAATTATAATTATCATATAATGATTCTAGGGACTCTATCTCCATTATTACAAAATCTATTTCGGCTTTAGATGATTTATCATTATTTTGCAGTTCTTGTAATTTATGTACTTTTTCTGCCAAGGTTCTACTTACAGCATATTCATATTCACTTGACATTAACATAATTTTAAAAATTTTCTAGATATTTTAACCTTTTCCTTTCTTTTGTATATATCTGCGGCTCAACTCAAATTTTACTCATGAATTTCTTTTTATAATTTTTGTACACATCATGAGTAAAATTTTCGAGGCAATCAAAGCAATAGAGAACATCAAGATTACTTTTGTATTTTTCACTTAATTGTAATAGATATTTAATAAAATCATTATTAAAATCTATATATTTATCACAAATAAAGCATTTAGTTTTTTTCTCTCTATTTTTAATAATGTTAATTCCATTTTCATTATTGTTATCGATAAGGGCATCAGTGAGTTTATATTTAGAAAGAGTATCACCGCTTAAATTCACAGTTTTTGTATTATTTTTATTTGAAACATCGATACCAACATCATCACTTGAATCTGTGATGAATGAAGATTGTAAAAACAAAGAATTATAACAGAATTCATGTAAAATGGATTTAGAAATTCTAGACCAATACCCATATTCTCCAGAATTTAGTCTTTGTTTGCACTTTAAACAAATCCCACTAAATCTTATAGATATTTTTATCCAATCATTTATTGATAAAATATCTTCATTATTCATATATGTACTAAATTTAAAGAGAATGAAAAAGATAAAAATATTACTTTAATTTCTACTTAACCAGTCTATGTATTTAAAACCATCATCTTTTTTTTAATCTTTCTTGCTCTTTTAATATTATTTCATTTAATTTAGTATCATCCACACTATTAAAAAAAACATTGTGGAAATCAAGGTCTTTTAATATAGTCAATAAAGGTAAAAAATAAAACATTCCAATATCACTTGAACTGGCATGAAAAATCTTTGACAATGTTTTACCAAGCATTCTTGTAGATTGGCCTCTAATAAATATAGAACCGATCAACGGAAATGGAATATTATATTGGGCATATTTTACAGATATACCTCGAGTAACATCAAATAATCTCGAAACAAATAAATCATTAGCATATCTTAATAAATGCCAATTTCGATTTTTATATATTTTATTAACATATAAATCAACTTGAGAAAGTGCATCCAATATTTTTGCCATATCCATAATGGAAATTTTTTTTTCATTGGCAACAATACTTGAAAATATTGCATATACTATATCCCTTATTCGTTCTTCAGGAGAAGAACCAAATTTGGGTGATAAATATATAATATCCGATTGAATCAAAATCATTTTAGCTTGAGATTTATTTTCTGCAGAAAAAAACAAATTGACACAATCTTCAACAGATAAGTTTTTAGATATCTTTTTAAAAGATTCGTATTCTCCTTGTAATTCAGATTGGACTAGATTTAACAAAGTTCGAACATCACCATTACTTTTTTCAATTAATTTTAATTTTTGATCTAATTCCAAAGACCTATTCTCAGTGGCAAGAAGATTTTGCAATAAAAAATACATTGAAAAAGGAGAGAGAGGATAAAATTCCACCATTTTACTATTTTTTATTAATTCTTTTAACTTGGAATTTTTTGAATTTGCAGCCATGATAATAGGAATATGAGAATTCTTTAGTATAGAGATCAAAAAAGGTAATCCACCAGAATCATCCCTTCCAGATATTCCATCTACTTCATCCAAAAATAATAAGATTTTCTTTCCAAAAATACTATCATTACTCAATAAAGGATTAATAATATTTTCCAAATTTGCTTTATTTCGAAAATCACTAGCATTTAATTCAACAAGATCATAATTAAAATAATGTACCACAGATGTAATAAAAGATGTTTTACCAGTGCCTGGAGGACCAACTAATATAAGCGGTTTTGTTCCTTTTATCCAAGTTTTAATCCATTTAATTACATCTAATCTTGATTGTTCGTTCCCAACAAATTGATCTATATTTTTAAATCTATATTTCTCAGACCACATAATGATTATTTCACAACTTGATTATTTTATGAGTTTATTATCAAGATCTTTTTGAAATTTGTTTAAGAGATCCTGTCGATTAGATAAAAGTTCATGATACCAAAATTCATTATAATGACTTACAGTTAAAAACAAAAAGCTTAAAAAAGGTTTAATTTCAAATTCGTTATCGAGCATATTCAAAGCTGAATAAGCTTCAGAAAGATAAGAATAACTTTTCTCAATAGTTAATTTAAAACCCTTTTTAACACTACCTGTAATGCGGGAATAATATAAAGGCCAAGAGGGAGATTTAATGCCATTAGTTATAATAGCATCCTGAATTTCATTTCCACAGCCAACACATTCTGCAGCTTTTGCCATGCCAATATAATAAATTTCCGAAAGAGGCGCCTGATTTAGACTCATATTTTTTCCAGCAGTACCTAGTATTGCTCGGTATTTTTTATAACTTTGTTCGAGATTTTCATAAGTTAAATCTTTCATACCAACTTTCATCTCATAGTCAACTTGCTGTCCGTTTAATGCTTCTTTAAAACCATTTTCAAATTCATTATAGACATTTTTTCCTGCGCTGGATATTTTTTGTTTTGCAAGCAATAAAATATAAGGATTTAAAAACTTGTAATCATCGAGGTAATCTACATCTTCATCTTTATCAATAATTCTATCCATAGGCTCACTCAAATCTATTGCAATTAGGTGTCCATCAACAACAGAATTTCTCATTTTAAGAAGGTCAGGATCTTTTTTAAAAGTCACATATCCATCATAAAGAGCATAAAAAACTGGAAAAGTCATTTTTACAAAGTTAGAATTTAGCATTCTCTTTATTCGGTCAGATAGTTGACCTTCTGTCATTAATTTATTTTTAATCATACTAAAATCTTTGGAGTCCAGTCTAAGAGCTTCCGAATTACCTATTTCTTTAACAAATTCTTCATGAGTAATGATAGGTGAAGAATCAGATTTAATTATATCATATATATCATTTTGAAAACGTATTACAAAATTATTATATTCTTTTTTTGATAAAATTACATATTTTTTAAACTGCCGGTATCCTTTATCTTTAAGAATCCCTTTTCTTAAAATTTTTCGTCCAGAAGATGTTTTTAAAAGATTAATCTTGTTAAATATAAAATCATCTTTACCATTCATAAAAAATAACCAAAATATTGAAAAAAAAATAATGGATGAGAAAAGTAAAAACTTGTCTATCCATTATCTTGAGGACATGGCAATTCTTTCTTGTTCATTTTTCTTTTTTATGGCATAGCTATTCATATCACTACCAGATGCCAAAATAATTTCTTTTGCCAATACCTCTTCAATTGAATGAGGATTAGAATAAGTAGAAATTCGTACACCCTCGGCTATAAATCTTAAAGCAAGATCTACTCTTCGTAATGGAGAAACGTCTACAGAAACATGATATACTACACCACCATACACTATACGAGTAGTATCTTCATTCGGAGCAGTGTTTTCTATGGCACGTATTAATAACTCGACAGGATTTTTACCAGTTTCCAAATAAATAATTTCAAGAGCTGTTTTTACAACATTAATAACTTTGGTTTTTTTTCCACCCATTCTGCCAGTATTTTTGGCATATCTTTTACCAAAGTGCATTAGTTTATTTGCTAAACGTTCTATAATATGAACCTCAGATTTTTTTAAACGCTGATGTTCATGCCTGCCAAAAGTTATAGGAATAGTCATAAAAGGTTGGATTAAAATAACATTTTTTAGACCTTCATCTTCTATAGATATTTCACTTGTATCCCATCTATTAAACAGTAATATATTGATTTGTTCTTTTCCACTCAATTTTTATCGCCTCGGTTTCTCTTTTCT
>JBBRRG010000076.1:0-6505 GCA_038200895.1 Candidatus Nitrosocosmicus sp.
ATCTGATAGTAGGTCAATCTTGGATATGCTCCTCCGAGTCCGTTTGCATCAATATTTTCAAGAACAAATTTAGAAACATCCATCATTATCAGTTAAAACTTTACTCCATCAATATGGTCGGGTTGAAATAGAAATTTAGCCATATATAAGATGTATGCATAACGACTGTTCTTTAATGTAGATTAGTTGTATATCATTGTATAACAATTTTTATCATAAATTTTAATTTCATGATGAGTAATGAATGTTTTTTATATTTATTAGATGGTTCTTCTCACCTAGTATTCTATATGACTCACATAGCAGAAATAGTAGAATTAGTTGGCAGCTCTGATAAAAGTTGGGAAGATGCAGCACAAGTTGCATTAAATGAGGCCAAAAAGACAATACGTGGTATAACCGGAATAGAAGTTATGGATATGACCGCAAGAGTAGATCCAAATAGTGGAAGTATAAGAGAGTATCATACATCTGTTAAAATAGCATTTGGTGTAGAGCATAAATAACCGCTATATAATATTCACTTTTCTTTTTTGTCACAAACCAGTGATTTCTTGCCCTACTTCTCAATAATTGCATATATCATAGAGTGAAGGACCGAATTCCCGCCACCAAATTATGAGATGCAGAAAATCATCCGTGAGAATACAGATGTCCTCATTGTCTTTTGCCTTTGGATTTGTAATAACATTGAACGTATTTCTTTTTCAGCCCAATAATAGAAAGAATGTGAGCACTATCAACCATGACAAAAAAACATATTTTAAAACAAATACAGGAGAATAACCAATATTATACTGTAAAAGACGAATCTTCATCCGACATATTTATTAATTGATTTAACAAGAACATCCATTCCAATACACCTAGATAACCTTTATAGAAATCCAAAACCACATATGATTTTAGTCAAGTTCTATGGTCACATCTGCAAGTGGTAATATATCTTTGAACATCTGGACAGCACAGGCGTAGGGAGATAAAGACCTAAGAGTTTTTGTTTTTCCTTTTCTGTAGTTTTGTCTAGATCTTCAGAATCATCAGTGACTTTGTGGATAATCTTGTCAATGTTTTCAAGAGATTTATATACTATTTTTGCTATTTCTCTTGTTGTCTTTCCCTAGTTAACAAGTTTGATTACTAGTTTTTCCTTTTCCTTTCTACTTATTAGCAATGAAATACAGAATTACATATAGATTATTAATTAAAAAGAAAAAACGGATGACTCTGATCCTTTGATATTTTGTGTCAAGTAATACGTTATTTATTGGTGTTTCAATTTTTAATATGCTCTCTTATATAAAGTGAAAATCAATAGGAATAATCTATCATAGGAGGTAATTTATTTTAAAAAATATTTTATATTTACACTTTGTTTTTGTGGATGTATACAAATCAATTTCAATTGTGTCAATTCTTATTATTATAAGATTAGTTGCAACAACCACAATGGTAATGAATATAACAGTAAAATTTTATAAAAAAATATATAATATAATTGATAATTGTAAACAAATGAAAAATATATCAAACAAACCAAATATCCACCAATTAACTATAGTACTTTTAGTTATTATGATAGCGACTGCAGGAATAGGAGCAAATGCATATGCATCAAGTTTCAATTCAAAAGATTTCCAAATAAAAAAATTTGGAATAAATGATCATACACCATTTACGAAGATTGAAGGAACGGCAGGTGGTTCAAAACCAACGGATCATAAAACGGTTTATGCATATGTCTTTAAAACAGATGATGGAATATTTGCAGTAGCATCTCATTTTGGTAAAGATAGTCCCCAACAATCAGGGGTGGATGATACAAGTTACCATAGTCACAAAATAACCCTGGATAAAAACAACTGTATTACCTCATTAAAAGATGAAGGAAAACCAAGTCTTAATGGACATACAGTTAAAGTAATTGATTCCGATGCAAATGAAGTAAATGGTGTTTTAACTGCAAAATTGACTGTATCTAGCAATCACGATATCTGTGTAAGCAAAGTATTTGATTCAAAGCCATAAAGATAATAGATACCTTTTTCAATTTTTAACATATCCAGACTGCTACTATAAAAAAGACCTTATATTGTTACAATAAACTAAATAGTAATACAAATGTATTGTAATCTACATTTAGAAAAACAACCTTATCCAATATTCAATAATTTGTAGTTGTTCCCACCGAACCCGCTAAGGATACCATCTATATACTATTTTTGTTTATTATATTCGTCATAAAAAGACATATTGTAGAAATAACACACTAATTTATTCATTATCTAAGATAATAGAGCTTTCCTGATTTCGTTAGTTTGCTAGTCAGAAATCTTGCTTATGTCTAATCGTAAATCGGATATCCAAGGTCATCAGAAAGGGTATATCTATCGGTAGTAATTGTAGTTGGAAGTAATGTATTAGATAATTCATTTGAATTTGATTCTATCTAGTTTTCTTGCTGAAAAATACAACAAGAAATTATTCTCCTTTGAATCATATATTTCCTCAATCATATCCGATTTATTAAATGATGGATATGCTTTGTTGCATAACTCAATTTTTCGCAATTGATATGTGTATTTGGTTTGATACTTGATATGATAAATCCGGAATTCGTGTCAAATCATAATAAGTTTGATTATGATATAACGAGTTTCATAGTTATGCAACAAAGCATGATGGATATAGTAGTAAATTGTAAAGCTGTTTTTATTGTGCATATATACGCATATAATGATTTAGATTTACAATGACATTAACTTAATCCTTATATCTATCGGATACTAATTATAAGATACGTCCACAAAACTGGAATCTAAAGGATTTACCTGTGAACAATGTGAGATCACTTTTGACAATAGAGATGAGGAAGAAGAACATATAAAATTGGAACATTCAGAACACAGGTTACCGAGTGGCTGTGCTTAAACTTTTAATTTTTATTTGAAATCATATTTTAGAAGTACATCTATTGCAAATCTAATAGAGACTGGATTGAATTATTTCCAGTCTTAAACTATTTAGAAATATTCATTTAATCGATACTGCGGTGTTTCTATTCCTCTATTTTAGGTGGAAAATAAAAGTCATAATCTTTGTTCATGTCAAAGATAATGTAATTGGTTCATAGTAGAACTCAATCTGAAAGATAAGGATTTAAAATCATACTAATCTGTTTTAATTACTGATTCATTTTAACATTTTGTTATATCAGACATCAAACACAGATTGATAGATTAGATTTGTTTATTGTTGTTGTTGAGGATGATAAATTTTTATTTCACTTCTAATAAAATTCTCAAACTTTCTTTTTATCTCTTCTCTCATTCCTTCAGGAACTTCATAATATACAATTAATTGTATAGAATTATTTGCGAGAACATGAGACTGAGAACCATGAGTTTTACCATTATATTCCCGGATCAAATCAGCTAATACTTCATATTGGTTTCTTATTGTATCAGTTGAAGAGCCTTGCAATATTTCTAAAGAATTATCCATCGATTGTTTAGTGTTAAGCTTTGGATTCCATGATTTCTTGTAGTTGTAAATGTTGTTATTATTATTATTCTTATAATTATTATTGTACTGTGTTGGCTTTGGTGTAGTATTATTATTAGTTGACACTGTTATAGATTTATTATTATTAGTTGACCTATTAGGACAAATATGTTTCTTCTTTGTGAGTACTTCCCAATATTCACTAATTAGAGTATTCCAATATATCCGAGTATTACAACCATAAACACAATCTTTGGGATTAATATTAGTGGCATTAGGAGAACTCATTTATTAGTATAATATTACTTTTGACAATATAAATTAATTTTGCTAATAATTATTTGTGGATATTAAAAACTTCTTAACGATGTTCGTAATATATCCATTATTAAACCCCACAGGCCCGCTAACTATAGATTTATTATACGGTCCTCACTATTACGAATATAATCATAAGAATATATGAATGTCATTTAAATTTTCTACCACACTGTTAATAATACAAAAACAATTTCAGATAAGAAAAAATCAAGTGTGGATTGCAAAATTTTATGAATTTATGAAAGACTTCAATATATCAAAGAAAATATCAAAATAATAACCTTAAAACCATAATATCTTTTGGAAAGTTTTAAGAACTTCATGTGTCTTTTATTCCATGATTAAAAGAGAGTGAATACTTTCATTTTTAGATACAAATTAAAGATACATCTAATGGTCCTGATAGACCTTAGATAATCACATGGAATGACTATTTTTCGAAAAAAAGTCTTTTTGTAGATGGTTTTATAATACCAAAAATGTAAATAGATTTTTGACCTCTATGAACAATACACCCAGGGGACTTCAGCTAACCAACTCTCATATAGATCAGATATTTCCGAAATTAACACCACCACATATTCATCGCATCGCAACTCGCGGACATATGCGTGAGATACAGATCGGTGAAGTGCTCATCGAGCAGGGAGACGGCGCCGCACCATTCTTTGTGGTGATTTCTGGCGAGATTGAGACAGTGTGCCCCTCCGGCACCGTTGAGACCCTTGTCACTATACATGGCTCGGGGGAGTTCACTGGCGAGGTCAACATGCTCTCCGGTCGCCAAACTCTCTTTCGTGCACGTGTCACAAAGCAAGGCAAGGTGATTGAACTGGACCGACAACACATGATGGCTTTGCTGCAGAGCGACTCTGAGCTCGGTGAGATCCTGATGCGGGCTTTCATTCTCCGCAGGGTTGAGTTGGTGGCAGCTGGCGTGGGAGATGTTGCGCTTATCGGCTCAACACATTCGGCCGGTACGTTTCGGATCAAGGAGTTCCTGATGCGCAACGGACATCCCTACTCCTACATAGACCTCGAACGCAACCCAGATGTACAGAACTTATTGGATAGTTTCCATATCTCCTCCAGCGAAATACTCGTGGCGATCTGCCAAGGCAAGGTTGTGTTTCGAAATCCCAGTAATCAGCAGATCGCAGACTGCCTCGGCTTCAATGACGCTATTGATCAAAACCAAGTGCGTGATCTTGTAATCACTGGTGCCGGTCCCTCAGGGTTGGCTGCGGCAGTGTATAGCGCTTCAGAAGGATTGGACGTTCTGGTGTTGGAAACGAGATCTCAGGCGGCCAAGCAGGCTCAAGCTCAAGAATCGAAAATTGCTTGGGGTTTCCCACCGGTATCTCGGGTCAGGAGCTTGCAGCCCGGGCGTACATTCAGGCTCAGAAGTTCGGAGCGGAGATACTCATCACCAAGGGCACTCGACTCGTTTGCGACCGCAAACCATACATCGTCGAAGTCGAGAACGGTGCTCGAATTCCTGCACGCACTGTCGTGATTGCGACAGGTGCAGAGTATCGAAGCCCACCATTGAAAAACTTGTCGCGCTTTGAAGGTGCGGGTGTCTATTACGGTGCGACCTTTGTGGAAGCGCAGTTGTGTTCAGGAGACGAGGTGATTGTCGTTGGTAGAGGAAATTTAGCCGGCCAGGCTGCCGTCTTTCTGGCGGAGACGACAAAGCGTGTATACATGCTCGTTAGGTCTGCCGGTTTAGTCGAGAGCATGTCACGCTACCTGATTCTCCGCATCGAAGAGACGCCTACGATCGAATTACGGCCTTATACTGAGATCGTATCACTTGAAGGAGGAGATTATCTTGAATCCGTTCAGTGGCGAAACAGTCAAACGGGGCAGACGGAGGAGCACGACATTAGCAGCGTGTTCGTTATGACCGGCGCTGCTCCCAACACCCATTGGCTCGATGGTTGTGTAGCGCTCGACGCTAAAGGCTTCATTAATACGGGTCCAGATCTGTCGCTAGAAAATTTGAGCTCTGCAGGGTGGCCCCTTGCCCGTCAGCCATACTTGCTCGAAACCAGTTTGCCTGGAGTTTTCGCTGTGGGCGATGTTCGAGGCGGCAGCATCAAGCGTGTTGCGTCCGCAGTGGGCGAAGGATCAATCGCTATATCATTTATTCATCAATTACTCCAGGAATCGGAAATAGATTGAACCTAATCGAGATTGGATGACGATGACGCAATATCTTGGCGTCTTTTTTTGCTTATGATGGTAGTGTAGTATCAGCATATGGTTTTGAGGACAAGAGCCAAGGAATTTCTATATAAAAAGCATTATGAAGTATCAAGAGGTGATGGAATAGCAAAATCATTAATAGTCCCTTGGACATATCAAAAAGGAAAGAATGGTTTGATTTCTATTACTATTGTTTTTGTTTATAACAACCATTCTCGACATTGATATACATTAAAAACCATTTGATACCAGTGTTTATATACTCTGGTAACTAATAGATAGTATGTCAAAGAAATTCGAAACTCATGAAAGTTATTCATATAATACAAATAATAATCAAGATTTCAAGGAATCAATCAACAGATCACTTGATGAAACTAAACAAAATATCAACAGATCAATAGATGAATCAAAAAATCAAATTCCACGTTATAATACCATTGTAAACAGTTATCAAGAACAATCACTT
>JBBRRG010000077.1:0-6468 GCA_038200895.1 Candidatus Nitrosocosmicus sp.
ATTGTCTCATTAGGAAAGAATGTTGAAGGAAAATTACATTTATTGATTTCAGATGAGAACAGTAATCCTATTGCCATTTCAATAGTAAACATTACTCATAAAAGTATTGATTTATTAATTAATTCTGATAATATTTTGACTTCATTAAAAGGAGATCCCAATATTAATCATGATTTGATGGCACAAAAAAAATGGATAACTAAAATTATTGCTAATACTGTAATTGGCTGTGAAGTTTCAGGAATTCCGGGTTGTTTGGTAGCGCCGATTTTTACAGCCGGAATTTCTTAGCAATAATAAATAAATAAATTATTATAAAAAATTTTTTTCGGGAATTGGGATGTGAAATTCCTTTTTAGGTTTTTGTTGCATCAATTTACCTTTTCTATATTTTTGAAATAGCATCATTTTAATATTAAGATATTTATGACCGTCTATCAAATTGAACATCGTCGCCTAATCAGTTTGTCTTATAATATCTTCCTTTATAGTGTTATTTAAATTGTTTTCTTATTTTAGAAATTAAATGATTAACTTTATTCTTAATTAGAATTTCTCCTCTTTTCAATTGACATTCAGTTGAACAGCCAATTCTAAATTATCCGCACAATCTTCTCATATTCGGAGACCTTGAAGAGAACCAACCGGAATTTTGGTTGCAAACAATTTAATTTTTTTTCAAAAATACAGCATTTGCAGGCATAACCAAATACCTCAAATTTATTAATATAAATAAAATTAACATATTTTTAAATATTATTAAATTAAAAATATCGTATTTTGAATATGTATGACCTTAATATGTTAATAAAAGCTATATAAAAAAAAGTTGACTAATACCATTACTTTTTATAATAGTTTTGTTATATATATTATGAGAAATAATGAGTACCATAATTATAATATTTTTAATAATAGTAATTGTACTTGCTATAATAGGAATGGGATGGGCAAATTTTATTTCTAGTGTTTTTAATGGTTTTGACAAGGTTAAAAATTCACCTCTTATTAAAAACCTGACAGAAACATCCAAAATACAAGTTAATAAAATTGTCAATAGTAATGGATAAACTTAACCTCAAAACAGCATTTAATTTCAATTGATTAAATAAAAAAAATTTTAAAAAACCAATTTAATTAAATCCACAATTTTTATGATCTTTTATACAAAATACAACAAATATGTATCTATCCAAACAAAATTATATTCAGTAATTGCATTTCAAAATAATTTCATTATAATAATCAGTAATTATCATGATATGCGATACTTTAATTTCTTTTGCGATTATTTATATATCGTAATTTAAATAGATTATAATTCAGAGATTTATGATTAATTTTATCTGTACTAAAATATTTAATTTATACTAATGTTTATATTGAAGTTTCAAATTAATAGTGTTTAAAAACTTTTGAAATTAGGATACTTACAAGCAAAAAAGAAATCCTTTTTGAAGTTTCTTCTCTATCTTGGACCTGCAATTATGGTTAGCGTTGCCTATATGGACCCTGGCAATTATGGAACAGATATTCAAGGAGGAGCTTCATTCAATTATAATTTATTATGGGTAATTTGGCTTTCGAGTGGAATGGCCATGCTTCTCCAATACCTATCTGGGAAAATTGGTATTGCCACAGGTCAATCTTTGGCTGAAATAATACGAACAAAACTAAAAAAGAATTTGTTTATAATACCATATTGGTTATCGGCTGAAGTCGCAATAGCTGCTACAGATTTAGCCGAATATCTAGGAACCGTAATAGCATTAAATTTATTATTTAACATACCTATGATTTATGCAGCAATATTTGGCGCGCTCGATGTTATCCTAATCCTTACAGTTACTTCAAGAAACTTTCGTTTCTTAGAACAACTCTTTATACTTTTAGTTTCAATAATTAGTTTTGGATATCTATATGAATTATTTATTGTAAAACCCGATCCATTTGCTGTTGTATATCATTCTTTTATCCCTTTGGTACAGAATAGTAATGCTATTTTAATAACAGTAGGAATCATGGGTGCTACCGTAATGCCTCATGCAATTTTTGTCCATTCATGGCTTACAAAAAATAAAGTAAATGATACAAAAATTACTATGGAAAAAAAAAGACAAATACGAAAATTACATCTTGTTGAAAATGTTGTTATTTTATTTATTGCAGGAATGGTTAATGCTGCAATAATGATAATGGCTGCTGCTGCTTTTTTCTCTCAGGGTTTACCCATATCTTCCATATCTGAGGCATATAAAACATTAGTCCCTTTATTTGGTAGCATATCTGGATTCGTTTTTTTAGTTACACTGCTTTCATCAGGAATTTCCTCTTCTATTATAGGTACATTGGCAGGTCAATCAATCATGGAAGGTCTATTAGGAATGAATGTTAACATTTGGTTAAGAAGAATAATAACTAGATTTGTTAATGTTATCCCTACAACTATTGCTCTATTATTAGGTTTTGATCCCCTTCACATACTAGTTTATAGTCAAGTAGTTCTGAGTTTATTAATACCTTTACCGGTAATACCCCTTGTCCTTATCTCTAAAAATAAATCAATAATGGGTGAATTTGTAAATAAAAAAATAACAACATCTATGTCTATAATTTTTGTAATTATAATTTTGGTTTTAAATTCTTATCTGATTATTACCAGTATTTCTTAAATTTATGAATTTATTATGTTTTTGTCTGAAATAGATTAGATTCGATCATATTATATTATTTTTTTAGGCTGTTAAAGTGTAAACACGATATCCTATTTATCAAAATTTAATAACTTAAGAAAGATAATTATTACAAAAATGGCGATAATACAACAGTGTAAAGAATGTAATACGATTGGAAAAAATAGATACTGTAATAATTGTATAAAATCTATTGATTATTTTGATGTTATCAAATATAATAATAATCGGTTTGCTGACGGAGAATTTATAGGAAAAATTAAAGCTTATACTTGGCATGATGCCATAGAATTTATTAGGAATAATTTTTATTTTGGAAAAAATAATCTAAAAATAAACTGTGAAAAAGAATTTGCATATATAGAAAATAAGAATAACTTTATTTCAGAAGATAACTTGAATAAAAAGGAAGATAACCAATCATATAAATTATATCTAAATAATGAAAGAAATAACCAAATGAATCTAATGCCAGTGGTCAAAAAAGATATAAACATTTGGGATGCTACTATTATTAATAACACTTAAACAATTACAAAGAAGGAGTTATTTTTTAATAAAATAATACAGATTCTTCGGTTTCTAATATATCAAGATAGTTATATATAAAATGTCATCTTATAAAACCAATTTAAAAGAAATTTTTGACTCCTTCAAATAGTTATATTTAACTAATTTGTTTTTAAACTGTTACTGTTAAGTTGGTTCTTCTGAATTATTGATGAAAATATGTTAGATATAATATTAATAATCCCATGTAATAACATAATATTTAAAGGAAATAATTGACGAAATATTATTGATATCATTTTTTACTTATTTGTACCTTTTTATCTGTATATTTTATATGTTATCTGTTTCTTTATCTTCTGCTTCATCTTTTATCAAATCCGCTTCAAAACCCTCATATTCATCATCTATCTCATTAAAAGATTCCATAGACTATTTTTTTAGATTTTCATTCTATTAAATTTTTTGTTTTTTTGATTATTATGTAGATTAATACAGTAATTTGCATATCCTTAATTATTTTTATTTCTAATCTTAAATGTGAAATAGTAGTTTATTGTACAATCTAATATATTGTTATTTTCAAAAAATAATTCTAATGGCAAACAGTGGAAATTTGAATATTTTGATACTGTTTACAAAATCTACGATTGGAATAAGAATTTAGCGGGATATTTTTTTCCTAATTATGATGTAATAAATGAAAATCAAGATACCTTAAAAAAATCCAAAGAAAATTACGATTTTGATGATGAGACAGCATCTATAGATAAGTTGAACAAAGAAAATCAAAAGGTTTTAGGTGGACAGCTAATGCTTCCAATGATTAAACTTTATCTTTTGGATAATGAAGAGGGAATGAATTTAGACTATGCAATTAATAAAATGGACGAGAATATCAAGAGAACAAAAAGATGGAAAGAGTGGATTCAAAATAACAATGCAGAATTTAATTTGAATGGTTGTGCAATATATACATCAAGGGAAGACAGGGATATGTTGTCCATAGTTCTTGGTATAGATACATATATGACATTAGGAGAAAAAGAACTACTCTTTGTATTGAGACCATTGTTAAACAAATTGCATGAAGATGCAATGATTTAATTATTTTTGATTTAAGAAAATAATGATTTTAGAATTTGTTCAATGGAAATAAAGAATAATTAAAATAAAATTTAATATATTTTTTAATAGTTTGAAATAAATTTGAAAATGTTATATATTGGAAGGGAGTATATATCTAGTGGATGAAAAATGATCAACAGTGATGTTACTGTTAATGAGCAAGAAGATTCATTTACCAAATTTTATGCTTCGGAATTACGTAAAAAACGACAACAGATAAATAACAATGATAGGGGTTTTAATGAATTAGAGGATGAAAGAAGACAAGTGTTTCAACAAGCTATTAGAACACCAGGGCGTAGAGGTGAAGTTATAAAAAAAGATGAAATAGAAAAAGAATTTACCAGACGTTTTAAAGCAGACGATCCAACATACCACGGGTCAAACGATTGAGATTATTATTATATACACACATTTTATATAATATTTAAATTTCAAGTCCTGTGATAATATTAATACAAATTTATATAATCTTTTACGATGAAATAAAATAATATTTATTATGGTCTCATACATTATAGTATTTGCAAATTAAATATTAATTACTTTCATTCGGGATAAGTAATACTATACAATACATTAAGGAAAAACTTATCTATACATGTGTTACAAAAATTGAAGCAATTTATTATTTTCACTTTATTTAAACCTATTATATAAATATTTTTATTAAACTTATTATTTTAATGATTTTATCAAAAGGGATCTTCTGCTTCTCTTTATAGGGTGTAATAATACAAACCAAAGTATCGAGACTGCTCAATATTTGCAAAAAAGTATTAATTACTTGAAAAATAAATAAGTATTAATAAGAATAACACTTTAATGTCAATATGCAAGGAATTCAAAAAATTAAATGTGCCACGTGCGGAACAATGTTTATGTCCGAGAACAGTACAACTCAATGTCCAACATGTATAGAACAAAGTCATAGCCATGATGATCAACAAAGTAGTAATGTAGGTGGCGGCTGCGGCTGCGGTCATAGCCACTAATTTTTTTAGTTTTTGTTAGGTTTAATAAATAATTTATAGAGAGTATATTACTAAAACAATATAAAATAAATCAAGGTCTTTAATAAACAAAGGTTCTAACCTTAAATATTTTTTTCATTTATTAAAAATTGTGTTCTAATAATATGGTAATCCTTTATACTTTTAATCTATATGTTTATCATATACAATATACAAGTTGTTAATTTAGGTGAGAGGAAGGCTATTGTTAATGCTTGATGGGTTAAATGAAAAGATTATCGAATGCAAATTATGCCCTCGTTTATCCAAATACATCGAATTTGTGGGTCGAACTAAAGTAAAGAGATTTATAAACGAAAACTATTGGGCAAAACCTATTCCAAGTTATGGCGATCCCAAAGCATCTCTTATGATAATAGGGCTAGCACCAGCAGCTCATGGAGGTAATAGAACAGGGAGAATATTTACCGGAGACAGCTCGGGAGATTGGTTAGCAAAAGCACTATACGAAACTGGATTTGCAAGCAAACCGACCAGTATTTCAAAAAACGATGGATATATTTTAATAGACACATATGTTACTGCAGTGGTTAAATGTGCCCCTCCAAATAACAATCCATCTCCTTTAGAGATAACTAATTGTTCTCAATATCTACAAAAAGAAATAAATCTATTAGAGAGTACAACTAAAGTTATTATCACACTTGGAAAACTAGCTTTTGATAACTATTGCAAAATATCGAACCTAAAAAGATTATTATTTAATCATAAGGCAATTTATCATTTGGAAAATGGTAAAACATTAATTTCTTCCTATCATCCAAGCAGGAGAAACACAAATACAGGAACATTGACATGGGAAATGTGGATAGATATTTTTAAAATTGCAAAATCATTCATCATCCATCTATAAAAATCTAAACCTAGTTATAAAATATTTGTATTTAGTAGCAGAAAATTTACTTTTGGAAATTTTGTGATTTTAATCTAGGACTGTTGATAATAAAGAGATCAAATTAATCAACTGCTTTTTTAGTTATAAAGAAGTTTAATTATAAAAAACAAGCATTCTTACAAAATACAGACATTGAGGCTACTCTAATTCTTTCTTGATTCTTAATGATAAATCATTTATTGATATGGGCTTTTTTAGAATAAGAGGT
>JBBRRG010000078.1:0-6415 GCA_038200895.1 Candidatus Nitrosocosmicus sp.
ATATTCGGTGTGTTGGGTTAACAATAGAAACCAAACCTGATTATTGTAAAAAAGAACATATCAATACAATGCTTGAGTTAGGTACAACTAGAATTGAAATAGGAGTCCAATCTTTAAACGATGAAGTATTCAAGGCAGTAAATAGAGGCCATACCCTGAATGATGTTTATGATGCATTTTATTTTGCAAAAAATTGTGGCTACAAAATTGCAGCACACATGATGCCTGGCTTACCAAAGTCGACAATAGACCAAGATATAGAGGATTTTAAAAAACTATTTGATGACGAACGATTAAAGCCAGATATGTTGAAAATTTATCCCACATTAGTGATTAAAAATACTGGTCTTTACAAACTTTATCAAGAAAAAAAATATAATAGTTACTCCACAAATGACCTTGTTAAAATATTAGTAGAATTAAAAAAAATAATCCCTCCATGGGTAAGAATCATGAGAATTCAGCGAGAAATAGAAACAAATGATATAGTATCAGGTCCGAAAATGGGCAATTTAAGACAACTAGTTTTAGATGAACTGGATAGACAAGGAATCAAGTGCAAATGTATCAGATGTCGTGAAATAGGTTTAAGAGATATTGGAAAAGAATTTTCCGAGGAGGAAATTAAATTAAATAGGAGGGAATATTTTTCATCAGATGGAAAGGAGATTTTCTTGTCTTTTGAAAGCAAGGATAATACCCTACTCTTTGGGTTTTTAAGATTAAGAATTATGACAAATGCTCAGAGAAGTGAATTGAGTGGAGAGGAGAAAGTTGTGGATTTATCAGGGGGAAAAAAATTATCGGGTGTAGTTAGAGAATTACATGTTTATGGTCCACTGGTAAAAATTGGATTAAAATCAAAAGAAAATAAAACTCAAAGGGAGATTGATAATAATATTAAAAAAACACCAGCAACAACAAATAGATATATTTATCAACATAAAGGCTTGGGTCAAAAACTACTAAAAGAGGCAGAAATAATTTGTAAACAGGAATTCAATTTGAAAAGATTATCAGTTATTAGTGCAATAGGAACTAGAGAATACTATGCAAAATTTGGATATGTTATTAATGGACCTTATGTAACAAAAGCAATATAAAATCATGGATGATTCTATCGAAGAAATAATAACAATTGGTAAAGGAACATGGATTGACAAAGTAGCTTTTACGATTATAGAAAGAGAGAAAAAACTAGGGAGATCTTATGAAATTATTAATGTAGAGAGTGGGTTGGGAGCCTCGGGGGTTCCACATATTGGGAGTATGGGTGATGCGGTCAGAGCCTTTGGAATCTCCTTGGCTTTGCAGAATATGGGATATAAATCAGAATTAATAGCTTTTTCTGATGATTTAGATGGACTCAGAAAGGTTCCATATGGCTTTCCTGAATGGCTAAATGAATATTTATGTAAACCTGTTTCTAGAATACCAGATCCTTTTGGCCAATGTCATAGGTCATATGGTGCTCATATGAGCAGTTTGTTGCTGGAAGGTCTTGATAAAGTTGGTGTAAAGTATAAATTTAAAAGTGGAACAGAAGTATATAAAAGCGGAATATTATCAGACCAAATTCATAAAATTTTACTTAATAGTAAATTTATAGGAGATGAAATATCCAGATCTACAGGTCAGCAAAAGTACATAAAATTTCTACCTTTCTTTCCCATCTGTCAACAATGTGATAGATTGTACGTCGCAAATGCTACAGAATACTTTCCAGATGAAAAAACAGTAGGTTATTCATGCATTGGAAATACCATAGGCAAAAAACAAATTGAGGGATGTGGTCATCAAGGAGAGATAAATATTAAAAATGGTGAAGGAAAACTTGCATGGAAGGTTGAATTTGCTGCCCGATGGCAAGCTTTTGATATAAGATTTGAAGCGTTTGGTAAAGATATAATGGATTCGGTGAGGATTAATGATTGGATTGCCACTGAAATACTAGGCTTTCATCATCCTTTACATATAAAATATGAAATGTTTTTGGATAAGGAAGGCAAAAAAATAAGCAAGTCTGCAGGAAATGTTTTGACTCCACAAATGTGGCTCAAATATGGAACACCAAAATCGCTCTTATTGTTACTTTATAAGAGAATTTCAGGAACTCGACATATCGGGATTGATGATATTCCAATTCTTATGGATGAATATGATTTATACGAAGATGTTTATTTTAATAAAATTAAAGAAAAAAATATAAATAAAGTTACAAAAATTAAGGGCATATACGAGTATGCCAATAATTTAAGTCCTTCCAATATCCCACAAATTCATATACCTTTTAGAATACTAATTCAGCAATCAGAGTTGTTTATTGATCAAAAAGTTAATAATCCTATCGAAAAAATATATGAAAGATTAAAAAAGTATGGTTTAACTATGATAGAAACACCCGGATTAACTAATAGAATTCAGCTCTCAATGGAATGGGCTAGAGAATTCAAAGAATCTATTGAAGAGGATGTAGAAAATAAAAATGACAACTATTTACAAATAGAAGACAAACAAAAAAAAGCGATAGGTGAAATATTAATACAATTAAAAATAATTGCAAAATACCAGGAAAATTACAATATCCAAATCAATTCGGAAGAGCAAAGTCAAAAAATTCAAACACTCATATTTCTAAAATCTAAAGAAAACAATATTGAACCAAAAGATTTTTTTAAATTATTTTATAGAATATTGATTAATGCAGAGCGAGGTCCTAAACTGGGTAATTATATTGTTGATTTGGGGATAAGAAACGTTATAAACAAGATAGAGAAAAAAGTAGGTTGAATTTTTCAATTTAAAACAAATATATTGATATTTAAATCCATGTTCTAGAATAATAAAATACAATTGCCAATTTGATACTAAAAATTTTATATGCTATTTTTTTTATAAAAAGTTGTTTATATGTCAAGGAAAATTATTTTGATATGAAATAATAATGATATTATTTGTTTAAGAATAACAGGGAATTGTGGCCCTTTTAATAGCCCTGTAATTGATGAATTATACCATTTTATAAATTAATGGTGTTTGTTTTAATGTCAACATATAGGATTATGTTTCATAACTACTATTTTAAAGGATATATTTTCAAGAATGTAACTGGTTCAAGACAGTAACAAACGACATATATATATCGCCCAAAAGTTATCATTAACAAGATTATTTATAGAAAAACGATTCTGGAATTTGATCTCAATAAAAAATATAATTTGAGTAGCGTAACATATTTACTTTGTTAAAGAACTTATTTAACCATCGACGATGTAGTTTCATTTAAAATGGATCCTAAATTTGATAATAATGGTCAGGTAAAGGCCATATGTGTGACAAACCTCCTATCTGCAGAAAAAGTAGTAATACAATAGAAATCTTAATATTTTTTATTTTCTCAATTGATATAACGAAGATTTTCATCAGAATTTGTTGCTTTTTAACAAAATTTCAAATACTATACTATAATCAAGAGTAAAAATATTATATATATTAGTGGGGATTTAATAAATGCAAGATAAATGTATTTCATTAGAATTAGTTGTAAATGATTAAGGATATAGTACTATACATGATAGTGACTAAATATTTATGTAAATTTACCTAAAAGTTTAATTTTTTGAACATTGAATCTACATAATTGAACTACAAATTACCAGATATAGATCTAGAATTAAAATCAGAGAATGAAAGAATTAATATTTATAAAAAATTTTTTGCCGATATGAGATTAAATAGACTATATTTTCACATTTTATTACTAAAGTTTTTTGGAGGCGAAAATAAACAAGAAGATTTAATATCACTTTTACAATCCAATGCGGAATTTATAAATAGAGTTAATATCTGGACAAATAATTTAAAGGAAAAAGGAATCTTTGATGAATTTAAAAAAATTTGTAATGAAGTAATAGTTATTATAAACAATATGATTCAAACATATGAAAACCGTATGAAAAATAACCATTAACTTGAATGATATTTATCTTTTACATGCTCTAAAATCAAGTTTATAATTTTATCATGATCGGCGTGCCTTTCAAGAGATATTCTGATTATATAATTTTCTAGTGGAAATGTTAATACTTTGATTTTTTCGCGAACAGTTAATGAATAAATAACTTTACCTAACATAGTATCAAAATCACCATGAATTTTGTTTATAAGTGCATATTCCATATAAAGTTTGATTGATTCAGTTTCATGTTCTAAGGAAATAACACCAGTCCTCATTCCTCCATATACAAGCTTGCCCATTTCATCAATAAATCCTACAAATCGAATATCACTATCCAGACTTAAAATGTAATCATACATTAATTTAAAATCTAATTTCATATTGAATCCTCATTTAGATAATATAATAAGATATATAAAAAATTGAATTATATTTAATAATTTCTCTCTTGAACGTAACAAAATAAAATACAAAGAAGATACAAAATATTTATATTAAGTGGTATCTTTTTGTTTGCTTCCATAAGGTTTTTTTCATCTCAAGTATTACTTTTATTGGATTATTTAATGAAATATACTTTATAACAGTTTATCAATAAATTAAATTTATTTATTCTATTCAATCATACAACTATGGCAAATTGTTCTAATTATTTTATGTCAGATAAAACAATTAACAATACATCTTGTATATTTTCTTTGGTATTTCGCCATTTTTAAGATAATGGTGAATTAGATATAAATGGTTTTGCAGGTATAATTGTCGGAGTGGTATCTTTTATCATTGAATAGTATCATTAGCTATTGGCACAATTTTCCTTATCAAAGATAGAAATAAAATCACATAGAAATTATATATCCATAATTAATGAAAAAAATCAATTAGATAATATAATAATTATCTAGAATAGCGGTAAAAAAAAGATTTTTGTTGTGTAGATCATTGATTTCTTTCTTTTTATTCCAAAAAAAAATCATTGGGGTAGTATGGATGCAAATGGTAGATCAAAATCCCCTATTGCTGAAGTTGAATCAGGGAGAGATGGTGTTTTTGGCTTTGCAGGGTTTTTTAATGTCTGTGCTGCACTAAAAGGGTCTATTGGTTTTTTTACACTATTGCTGTCTATTGGTTTATTTTCTGCTGCACTAAAAGGGTCTATAGGTTTTTTTACACTATTAATATCAGAAGGTATATTTGATGATACCTGTTTTATACGAATTCCATCTTCGCCACTGTTGCTAATTTTAGGTTTTAGAGACGATTTTGTTTTACCAATTTCATCAAATGGATTCCAATTTAATTTAGTTCCAGGATCTTTTCCAATATTACTATTCAATGTTTTTGAAGGAGAGCTACTACTGCTATTGCGGGTTTCACCAATTTTATCGGTGCTAGTTTTAGTATGAGTTGTATCGGAAACTGGCTGAATGCTGTTTAAGTTGCTCAAATCAGGATTTTGAAATGGTTGATCTGCAAATTTTGAAGCACCATTTAGTTGGCCATCGTAACATACAAATGCATCTGAAAGTGAAAGTTTTGCATTTTTATTTACTTTTTGAGTGATACAATTAAAAACATTTGTAAGTTCATTTGAATTTGTAATAGGCGCATCTTTTGTAATGGCATTCGCATTTGTGGTATGACTTAGGCTACTAATAGTTCCAATTGAAAATATTGTCAATAAAAGAATATAAATCTTTAATTTTGAAAGCTTATTCGCATTGTTCATAGACAATATCAAAATGTTTTACATTATTTATAATAAATTTGGATAATATTTCAGTAACAGAAAATATAAACAATTACTGTGATGATTTCCATTAAAGATTTAATATATCATAACCAGTCAAAAATATATCTTAATTTATTGTTGATTTTCTCCGATAATCCTTTTTTCCATATCTATCTCTCTTTGTTGCGCTAATTTATTCAAACCTAATTTTTTTATATTCTTTAGATATATTGTATTAATGTCATTTACTGCAAAATTTGTTATTCCATATGGGATGCCTACTTTTTAAATAAGGAATATCCTTGAATTTAATTTGTTATGATATATCCAGGTGAAACATATTTATCGTCAGGAATTATTACTCCTACAGTTATTGTACTTAAAATATCTATAGCTACGTTATTTCCAACTTTAGCATTAAACCATGCTTTTCATATCAATACATGTATTGTATTCTACAAAAAAAACGATTATCCTTTATCAAATATGCAACATTACCTAACAATAAATTGCTACTAAATGAATAACGTCTATTATCTGATTTTTTGACATGATCAGTGATTTCTAAACCATGAAGTATCACATCATCTTGGATATTTGAGATCACCTAGGTAAATGGGGTTCCTTCATCTACTTTGCATATAGAGGAGTGCAGCTAAAACATATTTTCCTATTTGACAATTACCTATGACTATTGAAAATGGATGTATGAATAATTGTTTATC
>JBBRRG010000079.1:0-6344 GCA_038200895.1 Candidatus Nitrosocosmicus sp.
CTCACAAATCCATGAACAATTCCTCTCAAAATAACTCCTTCATAACCTCCAGAAGAAAGCTCATATTTTTCAGGATATGATTCTGTTATAGCGCTTACATAACTATAAAATTCATTTTCCGACATATCCCATATATTACAGATGTCGTTCTTTATAGATGATAATTCGACCCAACCAATAGATGTGGATTTTTCGGCTAAAATCCGATCAAAATTTTCTTTAAAATTATCCAGAGAAATGGCATTTTCTAAATCACCAATTCTTTGAGATTTGTTATTTAAATCATTAATTTTATTTTCAATATTATTAAATGAATTTTTTATTTCAACCAGTTCACAATCAATATTTTCAATATATTTAAAAATGCTATCAGAATAGTTGTTTATTTTATTTTGGATATTAGTAATGGATTTATAAAGATATTTGAATTTTAGATCAGAATTCAGTATATAATCCAAGAAAAATTCGTTACCCCAACAATAAATAAAAGTGCCCTTTTTGGAAATGCAAATTTTGTCTTCTTGGATCAATTCATCCAATATGTCATCAAAATCTTCTATAGTGAATTTTTTTTTTAATTCAATTTTTTTTATTCCAAAAGATCCAAAAGAATTAATAGCATCAACAATAGCATCTTTATTGGACATATACAACCTAATAAATAAAAAAACTTAAAAAAAAAGATAGTGAAACTTTTGTAATGATAATAGTAAAAAATATTAACAAAAATAAAATTACTGTAAAATACAATAACTTTGGGAATGATGATACATAAAAACTGATATATCTAATGATGAAAGCACTAGGGTATCTGACCTACTACAAATACTATTTTAGATGAGAACTATCAATACAAATAGTCCTATAGATTTTTAGTCATTGAATTAAGTTAGTTAATTACCTTATGAAAGAATTTCAATAATTATTTTACATAATTTTTTAGATTTTATCTTATTTAAATTTAAATTGCGAGATATGTTAAAAAATTACTGCAACGTCATCAATTGATCCAATTATATCAAAGAAAATAGCTACAAATTAACAAATAATATGTGTGTTATAATTTAATAATCTATATTATATAAAAGTCAAAATACATCTGATAAAATATGTATAAAGATAATAAATACGGAGAGGAGAGTGGAAAAGATGAAGTAACTAAAAGAACTAATGATCTTTTAGAAAGTTTTAAAGAAAACTATATTAAAAATAATAATAGTGATTTTATCAATGATGCAATTACTAATATGACGGTATGCTGCAAAGCTTACGAAAAAATAGTTGAAGGTTTTATAGTAATATCTCAGATAAACAAAATACCTCAAGAATTAATAGAAGGATTTGTTAAATGGTCAACAGGTCAACTAGAAGAGCTTAAAGAAAAAATTCAGGAAATTGATAAAAAAAGAGACATGAGATAATAATGAGATACATTGTCATTTAACACCATCGAATAAGTTAAATTCAGGAAATTATTACAAAATAATGAAAACACTTGCACATTAGCAGTCATCTAACATTTTCAAATATTAAAAATTTTCTCGAGATTTCAAAGCCAAGGATTGTAATGGTTTTGGTGATTACCGCTGTAACCTCGATGCTTGCTGCGACCAGGTTTGACAATACTAGCAACACTGCTTGGGATTTTTCAGGATGGAAATTATTATTTTTAATAATTTGTGGAAGTTTATCGTCAATGGGTGCAAGTGCAATTAACATGTTTTATGATAAAAATATAGATAATTTAATGACAAGAACTTCAAAAAGACCAATTCCTTCTGAACGATTAAAAGCAAATAAAGTATTAATATATGGAATAACCATATCTGCAATTTCAATTATTATTGCATGGTATACATTAAATCCCATGGCTACATTTATGATTGGTTTGGGAATTTTTTTTTATATTGTAATATATACAATGCTATTAAAAAGAAGGAGTGTTTGGAATGTGGTAATCGGAGGTTTTGCCGGGAGCGCAGCTGCTATGGCAGGATGGGCAACAACTACAAACAGTATCGATTTGCTAGGGTTTTTAGTAGGATGGATAGTTTTCATGTGGTCACCGCCGCATTTTTGGTGTTTGTCTATTAAAATGAAGGATGAATATGCAAAAGCAAATGTTCCAATGTTGCCAGTTATTTATGGAAATAAAATTACATCAAAATACATTTTTATAAGCACTCTCATTCTAATTCCTTATTCAGCATCACTATATTTTTTTGGGCTTGGATTGCTATATACTACAGTTGCACTAATTGCAGGTTCAATAATGACAATATATCATTATAAACTAATGAAAAATCCAACACCACAATTTGCATGGAAAGCCTATAAAGTTACCGCCCCATATTTGGTAATAATATTTGTGTCAATAGCTATAGATGCATTATGGTATATCAGATTTTAAAAAACGAACTGATATAATATTGGCTTTTTTTCTTGTAGTCTAGAATCATTCTTTATTTTGAGTTACAATTTCAATTCTTTTTTTATCCTTAGTTATCCAAGTAACGTGGATTAATCCATATATTTCCAAATCTAATAATATTTTATTTAGATCATCTTCTAGTGTAATTATATTATCCTTAGATAACGAATTAATCAAATCATGGTCTGTAATATTTCCATGTTGTTTTATTTTCTCAAAAACGACGGTTCTCAAAGGATAACTCATAATTTATTACCATATTAAAGTTTAATATAGTTTTTTAAATTCTTCTCAACATTTTACAATTATCCATAAAATATTTTATCACTAAATTTTGGAACAGCAGATGTTAATTTTTTTTCTATCGATAAATACCAACTATGAACTTCGGGTGTTATAGAAGGCTTTACAATGGTTAAAGCATCTTCAAAATTAGAATTACAGATAATGTCAGAATTGTTCTGTATTGCATGTATCGCAGCAAGTCTGCATAATGAAATTAAATCTGCTCCACTATAACCTTTGGTCATTGAAGATAGTTTATTAAAATCTATATCAGGAGAAATGGGCATGGTTGATGTTACTCGTAATAGAATATCAGTCCTTGATTTGTCATCTGGAGGACTCACAAAAAGTAAAAGATCGAATCGACCTGGTCTCAATAAAGATGTGTCCAAAAGATCAGGTCTACTAGTAATTCCTATAACAATAACACCAAAATTACCCGCATCATCCATTTCGGATAAAATTTGAGACAAAACGCGCTCATTTCCTCCAAAGTCTTCAGCAGTTCTTGATCTTCCAAGAGAATCTAATTCGTCAAAAACAACAACACATGGAGACGAAGACCGAGCCTTTCTAAAGATTTCTCTTATAGCTTTTTCTGATTCTCCTACCCATTTAGATAAAATTTCTGGCCCTCTAACAAATATAATATTAATAGAACCTTCTGTTGCTAATGCTTTTGCTATTAATGTTTTTCCACAGCCAGGCGGTCCAAATAATAAAGCGCCTCGTGCAGGTTTAATTCCCATTTTTAAGAATTTTTCTGGTGATGCAATTGGAGACAAAAAATTATCTACTAGTAAATTCTTTTCTTTGGTTAATCCGCCTATATCGGCCCATTTTATACTTGATGGTTCAACATAAAATTCTCTTAAAGCGGTAGGAACGATTTCTTTCATTGCGTTGATAAAATCATTGTGTGTTATACGAATACTATTTAAAATTTCTGAAGGAACTTCTGTATTATTTGCAAGATCAACTTCGCTCAAATATCGTCTTATTGATTTCATAGCGGCTTCTCGGGAAAGGGCTTTAATGTCAGCCCCCGTATATCCACTCAATAACTTGGATATATCCTTCAAACTAACATCGCTATCTAATGGCATTCCAATTGTATGAATTTTCAAAATTTCAAATCTTCCATCCAGATTGTGAATTCCTATCTCCATCTCCCGATCAAATCGTCCTGGCCTCCTTAGTGCGGGATCTAAACTATCTGGCCGGTTTGTAGCGCCTAAAACTACAACATTTCCTCGATCAGACATACCATCCATCAATGCAAGTAACTGTGCAACAACCCTTTTTTCAACATCACCAAAAGTATCTTCTCTTTTGGGTGCAATTGCGTCAAGTTCATCAATAAATATAATGCTGGGAGAGGATTCCTTGGCCTTTTGAAAAATTTCCCGTAATTTGCTTTCTGTTTCACCATAATATTTATTTACAATTTCAGGGCCATTTATAATAAAAAAATTGGCATTTGATTCTGCGGCCAATGCTTTTGCTATTAATGTTTTTCCACAGCCAGGCGGTCCAAATAATAGAATTCCTTTGTGAGGTTCTATTCCAATTTTTGAAAAAACTTCAGGATGTCTTAGTGGTAGTTCAACAATTTCCCTTAAACGGTTTATCTGATTTTTTAAACCTCCAATTTGTTCATAAGTAACATGATGAGATTCTTTGGGAAATTTCTCTAAACCAGGCTTTATTATTATTTTCGTATTTTTATGTATTTTTACAACTTCTTTTGGAAAAGAAGTATGAATTATAAATTCCAATGTCGTTCCTAGAAAATTCAACACAAATTGATCTCCTTTAATAACTGGATAACCTTCAAACCTAGTAGTGAGATAGGGGATAAATTCATCAGATATATTCTGAGTGGTATTACACAATAATACAATTTTTTCAGCAAATTTTGGATTTGATTTCTTTATAAGAACATAATCGTTTAAACTTACACCAGCATTTTTCCGAGTTTGACCATCGATATGGATATAATGATTTTTCTTGGTTTTATCTTCCAAGGTATAAACTATTACAGCAGTAATTTTTTTTCCTACAATTTCCACAACATCACCTTTTTGTACTCCAAGTTTACTCATAGTAATACTATCAAGTAACGCTTTTTTCTTGCCCATATCTTTAATTTTACACTCTGCAACTCTCAATTTAAGAGTCGTTACCAGATTATTATTAGTTTTAATGTTATTGTTATTTTTCAAATAAATCGCAAAAAATCGAAAATTAATACTTATTTCATCTTTACTGACTGTCTACTTATAGTAATAACTTGAATTTCTCCAGCCCCATTAATTTTTTTTAATGATTCTTCTAATTTTTCCATTTCACCTTCAGAATCATCTAGCAAAAAATCACCAACCAATGCATTCAATCCAAATGCAATTGGTTCTTTGGCATGTGCTTTTAACTCCATTCCTTCGGGAATACCATTTTTTAAATTGTTAATTAAAAATTCAATGTCAGTTTCCGAATCTGCAGGAAGAATTTTAATTCTAGCCACTAATCGAGCCATGGTTTTTATGGCCCCTCAAATCCACAACCTACACATTTATACATTCTTGCAAATTCCCTGCAGCTCTCACATCTCCATATAAGTACATAACCACAATTAGGACAATAAAATCTTACACAGGCATCGTTTGGCATTATAGGCCTATTGCAAGATGTACAGACTGGTAATTGTAATTGTTTTGACATCTAATTTAAAAAAAATGCAAACCGCATTTATATCTTGCTTAGATCATTAATAATTTTTCTATATTCATTTCCCATAAAGGTATATAAAAAATTCATTGTAATCTTGGTATTTAAAAAGCTTTTTAATGCCACTGCATGAAAATCAAAATCACTACTAGATGAAATTTTTTCAATAGTAGTGGCAGATATACTCGAAAATATTTTATCTAAAGATTTATTATCTAATCGTTCTAATATTTTTCTTAACAATAGTAATCTATCAAATTCTTTTCCAAATGTATTGATCCAATTATTTTGATAATCTCTTAAATATTCACAATCATTATCATTGTTCAAGGATTTTGAGATTGATCTGCCTGCAAATAGTCCGCCCATTCCACCAGAATATATGCCTCCAGCTGTTGTTGGTTTGGTTTGTCCTGCTGCGTCACCGATAATGACATTTCTTTCAAAATTAAAAGGCTTAATATACCCTCTAACCCATAAGGGTGCATAAATTTTTCTAATGACAGAATAGGGTTTACCTTTTTTTTCCAAAAAATTTTCAAGAGTTAATTTTGGATTAATATTTTTACCAGCTACACCAATTTTTCCTTTTCCATCTCCAGTTGGAACAATCCATGCAAAAAAACCAGGATATAATTCAGAATCAAATTCTACTTCGATTGTATCTTTCTGTATCCATGGGGCATAAACCTCATATTGACCAGAAGGAATAATATCTCTAAATCCTTTTCTAAAAAGGTAACTAACACCACGTGCTTCTACGAAAAAAGTACTTTTAAAAATTTTTCCAGAACTTAATTTGACTTTAAAAAGATTGTCAACAAAATTCACAGAAGTAATAGAACTTTTTGTAATTATCTCTGCACCCTTTGATTGAGCTTGAAAAGCAAGTTCTTTATCA
>JBBRRG010000080.1:0-6300 GCA_038200895.1 Candidatus Nitrosocosmicus sp.
CAACCTGTTTATTCTTCTGCTTATGGTAGTGAAATCGGGAATAGAAGGTACTTTTCCTTTGGCATGTCCTTGTGCAATACCTTCTGTTTGGCGATAAGGAAGATGAAAGTACACTTTGGCATATCCAAGTAAAAGAAGAAAAGTATTAGGATAATGAAATGGTTCGCCAACCTTGTCTTTATTCATCTCTTTTAATTCTGCATCCAAGTTATCAATAACATCAAAGCTTAGCAATATTTCGCCTCTCCTAACTGGAGATTGATTGTAGACAGGCCAGTTCACAGAATTTGTTGGTTGATGTTAGCTAAATGCATTTGGAAATAAGGAATCATGCAACAAAGCAGTAGTTAGATTGTTTCTAATAGGGTTTCGTATACGAATTTAAGAATGATCATTGGGGAAATTTTGATAATTATTATTGTTAAATATGGAAAAATAACAAAGCGATTTTATAATGAGTATTGATTTATTAGTTAACATATAGATGGTTCGTTTTTATCATTCTAATGTAGATGATATCTCTAAATCTGATATTGTCATAATTGGTGTACCTGACGAATCAAAATCTCATGCTACAAGAAAAGGCACAAGCAGAGGACCTGACATTATTCGTATTGCCTCAAATCAGTCTGACTTTTTCAAAAGAAATGGAAAAATTATTCCTATCTGTTCTATGGATGGTCGTCGTATTGATGATAAAAAGATATTTGATTATGGAAATATTAATAGACAGGATCTTTATCAGCTAGTCTTTGATTTAGTTTCTAATAAAAAAATCCCTATACTTATAGGAGGCGATCATGCGATTACTACTATTGCTTTAAAAGCAATTAATGATTTCTTTGGTAATGTGGGCTTGCTTTATTTTGATGCTCATCCAGACTTTGTTTCTTCTATGTTAGATTATTACGGATCTGTTCTAACTGATTCTTCTAAAAATATATGCTTTGAAAAAAGTATGCTAATAGGGACCAGATCTGCTGAACTTGAAGAATTAAAAAATGCTGATGGGGTGGGATTGGAGGTTATCACGCCTCTTGATATAATTCAACGAGGAATATCAAACATTGCTGATAGAGTTAACTCTAAAAATAATAACGGTAAACGCTATATCTCTATTGACCTTGATTGTCTCGATCCTGCTTTTGCCCCCGGAGTTTCTGTACCCTCTCCTTGTGGTCTGTCCAGTACAGATCTTGTATATCTCACTAAATTGGCAATTTCTACTGGCATTGTAGGATTTGACATTGTAGAATTTTCTCCTGATTTTGATTTTAATAACATCACTGCATCTTTAGCTGCCAGAATTTTATTAGAGTCCATTGCATCTATAACTATAACTTGAAAAGGACAAAAAATGATATATGTTTTACAAAATTATATAGTTATGTAAAACATTCTTAACAAGGCTGTTTACCTGAGAGTATTATAAGAGATTATTTAGTTATTAGAATAAAACTAAATTAGAGAAATAATTAATATTTGGGTGTATGCTAAAAAAAATTAATCGAACCTATTTTCGTCGAAGATGGCTTGATTTTAGAAACGGTCACAGTATTTATCTTGCTTTTTTATTAACCTTTGTTAATTTTATACTGATAACTTATAATTTTGCTATTAAGCAGTTGCCATTTGGAATTGGAAATCATTTGAATCTTCCATTGTTTGTGTTTATTTTTGCTTTGTTGTATATACCATCTTCAATAATGATAGGATATTGGCATAGAAAGCATCAATATTCTGTTGAAAATGAAGCTCTAATTAAAGAAAACTGGGTTTGGGCATGGATAAGCCTATATCAAATTAGACTAATAAGAGGAAAAACAAGCCCAAATGAAGACGAAATTATTATAAAATATCTTAATGAAATATTGAAAGGCTCAAATAAACATGAATTGATGGGAAAAGATAATAATGATATTCTTCCAAATCCTCCAGAAGAAATACTTAATGATATTACTCAGTTAACCAATAAAGATGAGGATCAATTGCGAAAAGGGGAAAAACGTGCTGGCAAATAAAAATCGGAAATGATCATTGTGTTATAGCGCATTTACTAATCTTCTCATTTTTTCAAAGCTTATTTCAAAACCAAATCTTTTCTCTTCCTTCTTCATATTTTTATACATACTAAACAACAAGTTAAAGTGTTTTACAGTGTTTAGTTTGCCATCCATTTTTAATCGTATTATTCTGTACACATCATAATAATAATGAAATTTTTTCAAAACTCTTTTTCTATATTCTTCTTTGTTAAATTTGTCATTTCTATCTTTTTTTTCTCCAAGAACTTTTAAAAATATTTCACAACACAATAAAGATGGGATAATTCCTTCTCCGAGCATTGGAAATACTGTTCCTATTGATTCGCCTACTCCTATAATATTACCACTAAAAAAAGGTTCCATTAAAATTGGTGGTGATAATCGAATAGGCCTTCCAATTTTTTTAATTACTTTTGCATTAGGGTGATGATCAAAAAACTCTTTTATTCCATAATAATTTTTATCTATGTCTCCTGCGCCAACAAAACCTTTTCCATTGTTAAGCGGAAAATACCAAAAATATCCTCTGGCTCCTTTATATCCTATCACATAAAATTCGTCAATATCGTGGATATTTTCTACTAAATATTCATAGGCAGGAATGATAAAATCATTTTTGGTTTTGGGTAAGAATGCTCTGTGAAAACCAGTACAATCTATAACATAATCGTATTCATAGGCAGGAAATGTTTCTTTTTTACAAAGATTACCAAACCTAATGTCAATATTTTTAAGTAAATCATTTTCCCATTGTTTTTTGTTATATGTTACTAATCCATCCAATTCCAGAAATTCTTCTTTATCGTTGGGAAGTTCCATTTTAATTTTTTTCCCAATATGGAATATGTAATCTTTGAATTCTAGGCCTGCTTTTTTAGAAAAGTATTCCAACATGTGTTTCGATGCTCCCCATGCACATACTGGCCAGTGTTTTTCTTCTTGATATGCTTCAAATATTGTTATATCATGACCATTATTATAAAGCATGTTGCCCAAATAACTTCCAGCAACACCAGCTCCTATAATGGCGAATTTCAAATATTGTTATATATTCATGATAATAATATTAATTTTTGTTTGATCAAACATTCTCTTCATGGTTATAAATTTAGAGTATAATTTACCAAAAAATCTATCATATAAAAGTTATAATTAATCTACTGGTTAATAATTTATATTTCATAGAAAGTAATCTTGAATTAGGTACAAATAGCAGTTTCCTATATATATTATACAATGGTTGTATGTTTGAATGAATAATAAATTATACCTCATGACGGCAATATTGGCATTTGCATCTGTTGGTGCTTTGTTAATACAACCAACTTTGGCATCAGCACAACCAAAAAGTAGCATATTAGATCCTACCTCTGGAGGTTCTACCTCTACTACAACAAAAAGATCCGCTACTGCTGCTGCTACCAATTTGCCTGCTAAAAGTTTATCTTGCGGCGAAGTTATTAAAGAAAGCGTAAAGTTATCTGCAAATCTTGATTGCAAATCTGACGGCTTAATTATAGGTGCTGATGGTATTACTGTTGATTTGAATGGTCATGCTATTAATGGACCTGGACCAAAAAGTTCTAAAATAGGTATCATGCTTGCAACATCTAGTGGTGTAACTATTCAAGGCCTTGGAATAATTTCTGGATTTCAAGCAGGAATTTTGAATACTGGTGGTCAAGATAACAATATAGTACAGGTAAACTTTGACGGTAATCAAATTGCAGTATTCAATACTGGTGCAAAAAATACAGATATTGAAAAGAACATGATGACTGCTAATGACATTGGTTTTGCATCTCACTCATCAACAGGAACAATACTAACAAACAATATATTCTCCGACAATACACTGGCTGGCGTAACACTAGTAAATTCTGGTGATAACAAAGTAGATACAAACATAATTCAAGGCTCAAATAACGGTGTATTTGTAGATGGACAAAGTACTAGTAATAAAATAACATCAAATACATTAAAGGGTAATACTGGAGTGGACCTTAACAATGCCAATGGTTTGCCAATTAACATCAACAAAAACGTATTCACAGGAAACATGTGTAGCACATCAGTACCAGACGGCCTCTGTTCAAACCCGTAAAAACCAACCTTTTTTTATTGAATTATTTTTTTAAGCTTCTAGTTAATTAATAAATTGTTAATTTTATTTATTTACTCAAATAGTAATATATATATTTTATCAAATAATTCATAACTATTAATATGTATGATAAAATTATAAAAATTTTTACTGGTTTCTTCGCTCTGACTTTATTAATTGTCTTTAATTCATTAGCTCCTACCAGCAATCTTTTTTCTTCTATAAGTGACAACTTTATTTCACAAGCTCAAGAAATAAACTCAACCGAAAACGGTACTTTACCTATTGGAGCCAATCATACAGTACTTTCATTGATACCTCTTATGATAAAAGAAATGGAAAATACCAATGCTACTACTATTCCAATTAAACAAGTCATCAATGCCACTCCCTCAAATGTTACTGCCCTTCAGAATATGGCCAAAAACAACCTCTTGAATAATATAAACAAAAACAATATCCCTGTCTTGAATACCACTAGTTCTGGTAGTAGCCTCAACAATAATTCCCTCGGTAATAACCCTGTCTTGAATACCATTAGTTCTGGTAGCATGAGTAATTTTAATCCTATAAATAAAACCGATCTTATCCCAGTTGTTGTTAATTTAACTAAAAACACTAATGCTACGGATATCGCAATGGCAAAAACATTCAATGCAACTCCATCAAATGTTACTGCCCTTCAAAAATTTTCTAAAAACAACTTTTTGAATAATATCAGCAACACCATGAGCAACACCATGAGCCTAAGCAACACCAAGAATCCAACTAGGTAATTTTTTTATTAATTTGATTAAAAAGGAATGTGTCATGACCTTTTCCAAAATTGGAAATCGTTAAGTGACATCATCCGATAATGCTTTTTCAATATTAAAATTTTTTTACTATTCTCTAACCCTTTTTAAATCATTTTTTTTCTGGCTTCATTTGATATATCTATTTTTGATGAGCGTCGATAACTCTATATCTGATATATTTATCTTCTAGTGAAAATTTGGGAGGATGAGGATCGTTTGTTTCCTTTTTGCATAATGGACAAATCTCTTTCAATGTATACTTATGACAGATTTTACATCTTTTAATTCTGTGTTTCATTCTTTATCTATTTTTTATATATTATGATGAGTTTTTTTAGATTCTTCGCGTGAAAATTTAAATGTGCCGCCATTTTTTTCAATGTTGTTCTTTATTTTTTCTATTGCTTGATTGAGAACTTTTTCTGCGATTTTAAAATTTTCTGCAGTAACTGTTATTCTATACTTTGGAGCTCCCACATAAGTTATATCAATTTTGGCGGCATTTTTAGATCCTTCTACAGAAATTAAAATATTCTTTATTATATCAATCCCATTACCTTTTTTAACTATAATTTCGAGTACTGCTCTTACTTCTATATACGGTATTTGAATTTTTTTACTTTCATGTTCTATGGCTTCTATTACTTCGGGTTTAAATTCTAGACTGCTTAATATATCGGTGCCTTTAATCGCCACTGATTCAAAGGCATCATAAATAAAATCATATTTTTGACTTAATTTGTCCTCAATTTCTTGAATGGTATTTTGATCATAACCCAATTTTGTCTTTATAATGTCCATAAATGCCGATCCTTTCTCATCTTTCTTTACTTCAATTACTTTTGACTTTTTTTCTTCGCCTGTTACTTGTTTTAATGATAGATCTACTTCGGATCTTGCTTGATTTACTCTTATTACTTTAAGTACTGTCTTTTGTTTTAGTTTTACATATCTTTCAATGTTTCTAATCCATCCTGTAGCTATCTCTGATATATGAAGAAAGGCTGTAAGATTATCATATTCGTCAAGGATTACATATGCGCCATGTCCTGTAACCTCTTTGACTGTGACTATTACTATCTCTCCTAATTCTGGGAGCTTTTTTGTTTCAGAAATACTCAATATAGTTAAACCATTTTGTTAGATTAATTAATTTTGCTTTTTTTTAATTTAAAAATCTATTCCCTTTTTAGCTTTTATACCTTTTTTATAAGGGTGTTTCACTTCTTTCATTTCAGTTACAAGGTCGGCAATTTCTAATATTTTATCAGGAAGATAATTTCCTGTCATAATTATATTTAATTCTGTAGGTTTTGAATCCAGCAGATCAATTACCTCCTTTTCTGTAATAAGA
>JBBRRG010000081.1:0-6292 GCA_038200895.1 Candidatus Nitrosocosmicus sp.
ACACTTATACTTGATTGAAGGTTAATAATATGCTAGTAAAACCATGATAATACCGATTGCTGATGAATTGAGAAGTATTGCGAAGGGTGAAATCCTCTCTGATGAGTGGAGTAGAGAAATTTACTCTGTTGATGCTAGTCACTATGCTATAAAACCATCAATAGTAGTGCGCCCTATAGATAGATATGATGTTGAGAAAATAAGTAAATACTGTTTTTCCAAGAATGTGCCTATAACAGCAAGAGGGGCAGGAACTGGCCTTCTTGGACAGTCTCTTTCAAATAGCATCGTTATTGATTTTACTAAATATATGAACAAAATCATGGAAATTGGGACTGATTATGTCGAGGTCCAGCCTGGTGTAGTTAAAGGTATTTTGGATAGGGAATTGAAAAAGAGAGGAAAGTTCCTTCCTCCTGATCCTGCAAGTAGCAATTACTGTACCGTAGGAGGGATGATTGCAAATAATTCAAGTGGCGCTCATTGTCTAGGTTATGGTAGTACAATAGATTTTCTCCAAGAAATATGTGTTATTTATTCTGACGGTACCCACGGCTATGTTAATGGTAATAATAAATCTGATGATTTCATGATGACAAATTTGTTAAGATTATTATCACCTTACTTGGATACAATTCAAAGCAGATATCCAAAAGTAACCAAAAATTCATGTGGTTATAGGCTTGATGCAGTATTAAACAATCACGGGTTTGCGCCTCAAAAAATATTTGCTGCTTCTGAAGGTACATTAGGAATACTAACTTCAGCAAGGCTAAAAATCTTGGATATTCCGCTGTATCATCATTTATTGTTGCTAGGTTTTGAGGATTTGTTATCTGCTATATCCAAAGTTCCGCTTATTTTACAGTTTTCTCCTGTTGCCATCGAATTGCTTGATCATACCGTTGTATCATATAGGAATACGAATACTCATCAACAACTTACTAACAATCCAGGATGTCTATTATTTGTAGAGTTTGCAGGAGATAAACTTGAAGATGTAGATAGAAAACTTGATCACTGTAAAGAAAAATTATCTGGCAAGTGTATTGTTCTAGAAAGTGTAAGTGATGAACATAGTATGACGCGTATATGGGAAGCGCGTAGGGGGGCACTAAATCGTATTATGAAATTGACATATGGATCAAGAAAACCGATCGGCTTAATAGAAGATACTGTAGTTAAACCCGATTTATTATATGATTATACTAAGTACCTCTTACAAACGTACTTTGATAATAAAGTAGATTATGTTGTTTATGGTCACGTGGGAGATGGAAATTTACATACAAGACCCTTAATAGATGTGGAATCCAAGTCAGAAGTTGATTTAATAGAACATCTTGCTCAGAAAATTTTTGATAGAGTAATAAGGATCGGTGGAACAATCACAGGAGAACATGGAGATGGATTAGCTCGAGTAAAGTATATTCCCGCTATGTATGGCCACGAGATATTTTCAATATTTTCCCAAGTAAAAAAGATGTTCGATCCCAAATATCTTATGAATCCTGGCAAGAAGATTGCCTAATATTATTTAAATAATGACTTTTTATACATTAAATTAATCTGTATGCTCTACTAATGTTATCTATAACCTGGATATTTTTAATCCTAATACCTATAGGTTTAAAATATAACAATCACTAGTCAACATTTGATAAATATATATATATAATATACTGCTATAACAGAGAAATTCTAATATCTTAAAGTCGTTTATCAAATCAAAAAAAAATAATGTCTATTGATTATGATTTGATTTTATTTTTTTATTGACAAATTTCTCATTATTGATTCTATGTGCATATATGTTACACATGAATAAGTCTACAGTATTGAAATATCTTCTTAAAAAAAATTTTGTATTTGATAATTGTAAAATATATTTATATTGCTTAAATATATTGCTATAGATAATAATATCCAAAAGAAATACACCCCACCAATCATAAACTATTTATTAGCTAATGATTATAAAATTACATTAGTTAACCCAAAGATTGCTGTTAAAATTTGGATCTAAAAATAAATTATTCTGACAACTACACTATTACAACTTTAATTGCTCTATGTTGTATTGCATGCAATTGTATACAATGATCTTATGAGTTTGTTATATATACTATAATTTGGAGATTGATGGAAAAAAATGAATAATAATGATGTTGGCAATAGTAAAAATAATCTTTTTCATAACAATAACTATTTGATTTGGCTGCTAATCTACATGGGTATCGGATTATCTATCTCTTTTATTATCCCATTTCCTCTATCATTCGGTGTTTTGTTGCTTGTATTATTTTTGCTTAATGTATATAGAACAGACATTGCCTTGAGAAAACGGGGTATAGGTGGAATTAAAGGATTGTACAAGTCGATGTCATCATCTGCTAATCCCGCTAATGGCCACAATGAAACAGGCCTTGAATATACTCCAATTAAATTCTATTGCATGAACTGTAGTTATGAACATAGAGATAATGCATGCCCTAAATGTGGTTCAAAAGCATTAAAAATTGGATAAACTAAAAATATTGTCTTATTTTATATAATATTGCATCATAGTAGAAAATAGTGTTATTGAGTTAAATACTGTTTGTAATATATTACATTCTTACCGCTATTAATATAGTATAAAGTTACGCTATTGAATACCTAGATCTTTTTTTGGTCTCTAAGAATAACATATTTCTTGTTATAATAACAATATATCATAAATAAATGTCAATCCATTACGGGTTTGTAAAGTTGAGGAATGTGATATTGTTTTTAACATGCATATTTAGCATTTTTAAAATATATGCATTTAATAAATTTATTTAATTTGAATATAGATAGATAGATAGATAGATAATCCAGTCATTGACGATATCCTAATCTAAAATATTTGGAAATAGATAGGTATGCAGGTTTTCCTTACCTGTTGTTATTTTTTATATTTATATATAAAAAGTACGTATATAGTTATATAATGGATAATTATATCACGTTTTGTATCTTATGTGACACACATTGAAGTTATTAAAAAGTAGAAAAAATTCTTATAATAGATTGTTTTTTTGTATTGCCAAAATCTAAATATGGACATAGCCCTTTAAAGGTATTATTTATTTTGCATTCTGTAGCCACTGCCTCTTTATTAGCAGCAATTGAATAACTTTTTCCTTGTATCTAGATATATTGATAATAGTGTCTTTATTGTATTTAAAAAAAATTTAGGTTAGGGCGTCCTTTACCTTTGTTTTTGCCTTGTTTAAGGTTTCAGAGCTAGGTTTTCCTTCAGCATGGTTTTTTGTTGTTTCAGCCTTTGCCTCAACATCTTGTTCTGCATTTTTCGTTTTCTTAACATCTTTATCAATATCCACCATTGTTGTAGTATCGCAGAAGTAAAAGACTATAAACTTTTTTGGAATATTGGAACCTTGGTGACCTACTATATTCAAACGATATTTTATTATATTATATTTTTAATGATCGTTGTTATAACGGAGTTGGAAGTAATTCAAAAACAAATATAGTCATTTATGTTTTGATTTAAAATTTTGATTTGTACCTAATCATATTTTTAACCATGATATCAAATATTTACATTACTTTAGATCGCTCTATCAAGGATTGTTGAAATAAAGATAGAGAGAATCTAGAATATCTTCAGGGTCTTTATCTCTTGTCTGGCTTATTGTAAATTATGATGAAGACATAAACTAGGTTTACTCTAATTTTACAGTCATTTATCAATAAAAAAAGAATTTGATCAAATTGATTATTTGGTTGAGGTATTTCCGCCTTGACTCATTCCGGTTAGATTCTGCAATGCTTTACCGATCTGATTACTTGCATTACTCAATACTTGACCAGCTTGTTTAGCCGCCTGACCAGCAACTTGACTTACATTTTTGGCTGCCTTATCTTGTTCAGTTTGACCTCCTTGACTTCCAGCATTTTTTAATGCTTGACCGGCTTGGCTTGCTGTTTGATTACCTGGTTGACCGGCTTGGCTTGCTGTTTGATTACCTGGTTGACCGGCTTGGCCTAAAATATTTTGAACATGAGCGGCTTGTGATACTGGTATTAAGAATATACCAAGGAATAATAGGAATAGAATATATTTCATAGATTTAAATGAATAATTCTGTACTTAAACCTTTATAAAGAGATTAACCAAAAAAGTTTTTGGTTTGTCGATCTTTTTTATAACTCGAATTAGCACAATTTGTTATGCTCATCTTCTATCTTCTATATTGTTCGTCTCCTTTTTAAATCAATTTTGATTCGTTATTGCATTGGCATAGCTATTATTATTGAATTATTTAGAATATGATATTGGCTTTTGCTAACTTTTTAACAAAATTATTAAAATAACTCTTCTAACGAATTTTTTAATCTTCCAAATTCAGAGAATTCAACGACAATTGAAAAATCCTACTAATAATGCTGCGGCAATATGAATATAATAATAGCATCTTAATTTGCAATATCTGGCTTATATAATATTGGAATAGAATATAGACTCGAGTATTTTGTTGAGTCAAATCTTATATTCCACGATGAATCTGGTCAGATTATATTTTTTCTTCTATTTGAAATGAGTATTGTGTACATATTTTGTCATAATCATTAAAGGAAAATGATTAGTGTAGAATTTGGACATAAATCACACTATTCAAACACTCAAAGCTGCTCAAGACATCGAATCTCCATAATGGCATCTTGTATGCAATAGTCTTTACTTCCGGGTAATGTATTAAGGCTCTATTACCTCTTTACAATAGTAACAAAGGTATAAAAAACAAAAGATATGTGTATCCTTATAACAACTTTTCAAAGAAAAGACCATCAATTCAAATATCTTTCTTCCTTGAGTCACATGGCCGTTATGTTATATGCGCGCACATTTTTATACACTGTCGCTGTCATATGAATATGTGAATTGATACAAATTATTGCTATTGCAGCATCTATATGTACAGCAATAGCTGGAATTATGCATTTATCTATGGTACATTCGTTAAATAATTCTGGTATTCTTTTTTTAATTGGTGGATTGGCCCAAGTATTTTGGGTGATACCTACTAATAAAAATTGGGGCCGTATATGGGATTATATGGGTATAGTTGGTACAATAGTATTAATAATTTTATTTTTCATAACCCGAATACCTGGTAATCCTATAACGGGAAGAGGATCTCAAATCGGAGGAACTGCTATTTATCTCGAAGCATTCCAAATTGCATTTGTTATTTTGTTAGGAATCCTGGCTTGGAAAAGAGAATCACCAAAAACTATCAAAAAATTGTGAATCGGAGAAGCATAAACAGCAAGGTCCAATGAATGTTGGTAATAGATTGAATATGGTTAGTTCTCTTAATTTCTGATTCTAATCCGTCTCCTTCTAAAAAGAAGGACAATTGGAGATGTTCAAATATATATGACATTGACGAGCCAATAATAATCTCGATTTCTTTGTATGTGCCACCACTAAAATAAACGCCATCCGTAAAATATAAACAAAATAATATTCTTTGATGATTCACTATTTTATTACTATAATTATCAATGTTATCCTGAATGTGAAAAAACCCTCTATTAAAATAAAAATTACAAATAAAAAATAAAAAATTTAGCGGATTGTATTAGTAATTGTACAGGTTTTATCCTCGTTGATATGCATAAGGCCCGAACAGTCTTGGCTAAAATGGATACTCATGTGACCATCTCCTGTATTAGGATTATTTGGAATATCCTCGGTAACTTGATAATTCCCGAATCCTATTTTTACACTAGTACCTGATTCCGACCCCGGAAATGTATCGGGAGATTGTTGATTGCCGCTTACGCTGACAGTGAAATCAGATGACTGTATTGGCTCTAATTGATTAAAAGAATCCACTGTGTGAACTTTAACAGCCAAATGTCCAAACTTCATACCCTTTCCTGCCAGGCTCAGAGAACCAGGGATAACGGTATCGCCCTTGTTTACTTTGTCTCCATTGGAATCTTTTGGTCCTGATAATACTGCTGATTCTGTTGCTTTGGTATCACCTTTAAAACCATTACCTTTTAGAAGATCAAACGCAGGGTTTTCAGCTATTCCCGGTAGCCCATTTGGATCGATTGATAAGGCCTGTATAGATTGTGTATATACAACGGATATAAATCCAGTTAACAATGCAATGGTGAATAATACTGTTACTGGTAATTTGCTATTCGAATCCATTAATATCAATTAATAATCACAATTTGTGTATATCTGGCGTTGGTATCAAACAGCTACTAAAAAGGTGCTAAA
>JBBRRG010000082.1:0-6289 GCA_038200895.1 Candidatus Nitrosocosmicus sp.
AAACGAGCGCATCTGGAGGTCAGTAAATCACATTATGGCACATGCCAACTTCAATACCGACGCCGCCTTTTGTCTTGGACGCGTTCTAATAATAATGGCTAGATTATTAATATAAATCTTGTTTTTTAAAAACAAATAAAAATTATCGATAGATATTGAAATTTTCCTTGATATCTTTACTATATTTATTTAAACCAAGTCAATAAACTTGTTTTACATATGATTTTACACTACCTATAACCTCATTCGATTAATCAATTAATGACTATAGTTACAATTAAATTACTTAAAATTGGCAGATTTTTCTTTACATTGATAACATTGATTTTTAATTTAACAAGTCCAATAATAATTTTGATCTTCGTTGTTTATGGCATACAACATTGATCATATTAGTCATCTAATAGTCAGATTTTCCCATTAATTAATAATTTATATCTCCAAATTACCTTTTTCCAGTCTATAAATATCAATAATATTAACAAATAATATATTAAATTCCCCTTCTCCTTTTCATTTTTAATCGACATTTTTTTATAGGATTTTGTGAAATTCTTCCATATATTTATACAACATTTGTTCAAAATTTTTTTCTAATAGATCAAATTACTTGTTAGAAACGGATTATACTAAATCTGCTTTTTTCTCTAAACTAACTTTAAATAGGAGTCTATTTTCATTATCATTGGTTTATATATTAATTTGCCTTTGGTTAATAATGAATTTTTTTTATTTCTATGACTATATCCACAATATATCAATTAGATAACATTTAATAAAAAGATTCTATTGATTTATTTAAAGGTTGACTGGAAACCCCAATAATAAGAAATAACAAAATCATTGCATTATGGGGCCACACCATCAACTATAAAAAATCAAAATATTTTATTGCAGTTTTTTATCAAAAGTAATTTTTTTATTCAAGATAAAATTTCCCAAAGCAGATACAAGTACTGAAAAAATCAAAGAAACAGAATAAGAAAATCCTTTTCCAACTAAAACATATACTAAAGATAATTGTATCAAAATTCCCAAGGAACTGATTATTATAAAAAATAATAACTGTTTTAGTAAATATTTTAATGAAAAATCAAGATTATTAAAAGTCCATAATTTGTTTAACACAAAATTTGAGAATATAGAAAGGATAATTCCAATGGCGGTGCTATGAATAAATTCAATTTTAAAAATACCAAAAAAAAAGATAGAGGTAAAATAATTAACAAATAAACCAGTCAATCCTACAATGAAAAATTTTATTGATTGTAATAGAATAAATTTCATCTAAAAGTGATTTTGATTTTAATTAATCATCATTTATTTTTTATGTATTAATTGATCTCAAATACAATAATATATTAGATAAAATAACAATGATAGAGGTATTATATATCTATATTAGTATTTTTCAACCTTAAAGCCCTAATCTATAAAAATACAGGAGTATACATCTCAAATAAATCAAAATCATTTACAAATCTATAACTAAATCAACAATAACACTCGATTTAGAAAAGAAGCAAAATATTTAAAAGACATCAAAATAAAAGCCACTATTTTTTTACCATATTGACCACCAAATTAATCTCATTAAAAAACAATTCTCGTAGTGTATTATTATAAATAGTTGCAGCGGGGTGATATGTTATAAAATATTTGATTTTATCACAAATAATTATTTTTCCATGATAAATTTGTAAGCTGTTTAAATTTAAAAGCGATTTTAAGGCAGTGGCTCCTAATATACAAACAATACTTGGTGAAATTATTTGTATTTCCCTTTTTAAATACTGCAAACATGTGAAAATTTCGTCTTTGTCTGGTACTCGATTATTTGGGGGCCTACATTTCACAACATTAGTGATATAGACATCATCTCTTTCGAGTCCCGCTTTTTCCAAAGATTTTTCCAAGATTTTTCCAGCAAAACCAATAAAAGGCAAACCGATATTATCCTCGGTTTTACCTGGTGCTTCACCCACAAATAATATTTTTGTATTTAGATTTCCACAGCCTGGAACTGCCTTCTTTCTACCATAACATAGTTTACACAAAGTGCAATTGACTACATTTGTTTTAATATCTTCAAATATTGTTACCTTATTTATCAAATCAACAGATATATAATATAATAAAAGTAATTTATTTTTATTTAATAATAAAAAAGGTAAACAGATGGAATAATAGAATGGTATATATCTAAAACGATCATTTCTAGACATCCTAAACAATATCTATATCTGATACGAATATCTAATGAAACTTAAATTTAGTTTTGAAAATACTATTCATCTACCGATTTAGAAGTGATTTTTTCAAACTTTTGAATAATTTAATCGTGTAATTGTTTCCTAATTTAACTATTACAATACAGTTTATTATTGTTGTAGACATGCATAAAATTCACTATTAACAAATCCATTACTTTTGATAGTTAGAAATAAAAAAATATTAATAATGAGATATAACAATAATATGAAAAAAGTTAAAAAATGATACAAATTGACGAGAATAAAATTTTCCAAATAATTGAATCAAATAAACCTACATCCGTAGCTTTAAATGGACCTGAGCCGTTACTTCCAAAAATTCAAATAGTTTCTGAAAAAATAGAAAAAAAATACAATATTACATCATATATAATCGGTGAGAGAAGTTGGGGTTCTTGTGATTTAAATCTACAAGCTGCTGAAATGCTAGATGCTGATATATTATTTAACATAGGACACACAATAGCTTTGGAAAAATTTGGTAATAAAGTATATATGATAAATGCTTTTGACGATATAAGTTTTGATGAAGTCGCTACCAAATGTGCCAACACATTAAAATGGAAATTTAAAAATATCTCATTGGTTACAGATAGTCAGCATATTCATCAAATACCAAAGGTAAAAGAAATATTTGAAAAAAACGGTTTTTCTGTAGTCATCGGAAAAGGCAAAGGACAGCTAAATGATGCACAGGTATTTGGCTGTGAGTTTTATCCTGTACACAATATTGCAGATAAAATTGAAGCTTTTATTTTTCTTGGCCAAAGCAGGTTTCATTCTATTGGAGTAGCATTGTCTACAGAAAAACCAACATATATGTTAGATCCATATTTTGAAGAATTCTTATCGATTAATGAAGAAGCAGAAGTAGTTAAAAAGAAATCCATTTTGTCTATTTATAAATCACTCGATGCTAGGAAAATTGGAATAATAATAGGTTTAAAAGAAGGACAATTTGCAAAGATCAAAGCTCTTGAAATTAGAAAAGAGTTAGTAAAATTAGGAATAGAAACACATCTAATAGCTTTGACAGAAATTTCTGATGAAAAGCTACAAAATTTTAGAGAAATAGATGCATTCATACAAGTTGCATGCCCAAGGCTAGGAACTGATAATTATTTTTCAAAACCTGTTTTATCAACTCCACAATCACTAGCATTAATTAAACTATTAAAAAAAGAACCGATAGAAGAGTTTTTTAAAATTCAACACTGGTTATAAAAATTTAGATTATCAATTAAATAGACAAAATCTATATAAATATATATAAAAAGAAAAGATGCAAAACAAAAGTACCCATTATATTCATTTTACCTAATATCTGACAGACATCATCGGATTTATTTTATATAGGATATAAAAAGATAACAGATAATATTGTTTATAAAACCCCTTTTACTAAAGATTATTATAATTAAATAATATATAAAAGGCAATTAATGGTCAGTATTTCAAAAAGGGCGTCCTTGGCAATATTTTTTGCTGCTGGTAGTATATTTATAGGAATAGGCTTTGCTTCAATAATAGATTCTAATATCCCAAGATTTGTTCAAATTACAGAAATAATTAAACCCAATCAAACAGGAGTTTTTACACCAGATATGAATATTGGTAATATCGCAAATATTTTTTTCAATAAATCAAATGCATTAGTAATAATAAAGGACCCCAATAATACAGTAGTTTTAAACAAAACGCAAGATAATAAAATATTTAATGAAACAATAAAATCGGATAAGAATGGAAAATATAAAATTCTGATAACTAATACAGGAAAAACATATCTTGATTTAAAATTGGGAGCTTTCTCAAAGGCAAGTCCTATAGCTTTTAGCGGTCAGATGATGTTAATAATAACAGGAATAATCATAATTGGTCTTGGTATAAGAATGAGAAAACAAGGTTAAATTAAATAATCTCTGCTTTTTTATAAGATCCAAGTATTTTAAAAAAAAGAGTTTCCTTCTGTATATTTAAAAGAGAGGTTCTGATCTTATCCTCATTTGAATTACCTTCAAAATCAACAAAAAAATAATATTCCCATGGAATATCTTTCGTTGGTCTTGATTCAATCTTTGTTAAATTAATATTCCTTGCTGCAAATTCCTTCAAAATCAGGAATAAAGAGCCAGGAGTGTGGGAAATAGAAAAAATTATAGAAGTTTTATCAGCATTAGATTGATTGTCAGATATCTTTGATATTATTAAAAATCTTGTAAAATTATTATTTTTATCTTCTATACCCTCTTCAAGTATTTTCATATCATAAATTTCAGCGGCTCTTTTACTGGCTATAGCCGCTGCATCGACCATAGATTGTTCTTTAATAAATTTTACAGAACCAGCAGTATCATACGATGGAACAGGTTCTAAAGATTTTTTTCGAATATAATTCCTACATTGAGCTAATGCTTGAGGATGAGAATAAACAATTTTTGGCTCATCGGAGAAAGTATTAACAATTAAACAATGTCTTACCCTTTGATAAATTTCACCAGTTACAAAAAGATGTTTTTCCACCAACAAATCATAAGTTTCATTCACACTACCCTCTATAGAATTCTCAATTGGAACTATAGCAGCATCAATATAACAGTTTTCAACATTGTCAAATAGGTCCTGAAAGGATCTGAATGGAATAAGATTGGATTCGAAATTAAAAAAAAACCTAAGTGCAGCTATTTCACTGTATGATCCTGATTCACCCTGAAATCCTATTCTTACAATATCCATCATTTTATAAAATGATGTTTATCATAAAGTGATGTAAAAGATTCTTTAGCATAGTCGATAGAAACTTTTCTTTCCTCAAAATTACCACATGATGGACACTTCAATCCTCCAGGAATTTTAATTAAATCATCGTTTCCACATGAAAAACAAATTGTATAAACTAACCCCAATTCTTTATCCTCTAGAGTTATGTGAATGGAAGAGTTCAATAAGCTAAAAACTCTTCCACGAATAATATCACCAACTTTAAAAATAAGTTTTCCCTTATAGGTTCTTTCACGCCATCCAGAATTATAATTATTTCCTGTATGAGAGATACGAGTAGACGCAATTGCAGAAAATCCAGAATGAGAATATTTATCATTGATATAAACAACTCTAACTGATATCATATTTCCAAATAACATATCAATATAACCAACAACAATATCTCCAATTTTAGGAATCATTGGAGAATTTTTTTGTGTGACATTCAATATTCTATCAACCATATTGACAATAGGTTTGCCTATAACGGATGATCTTACCTCTCCATCAATTACAAAGGTATTTTTTCCAGGTTCGAATTCTTCGATCACCGAAAGAGACGTTCCAGGAATCACACTATTAATTTCGCGAATTTTATTCACATCAAATCACAAAATATTATCCAGCATATAGTTATAATTGTTACACAAAGACTAAATTATTGTAATACTTTAATCATATTTACTGCTAGTTTAGTTTCTTTTACATTATGAGTTCGTATTAACGAGGCTCCATTTAGTATACAGTAAATTTCTGTAATTAATGATGGTACTAGTCTTTCATCTACCTTTAAATCTAAAAGAGAGCCCATAAATGATTTTCTAGAAACAGAAATGCAAACAGGTTTGTTAAGAGAAATCATTAATTCGATATTAGAAAGTACATCAAGATCCCGAATACACCAATCTAATCCATAGATCTTTGTAAAAAAAGGATTATTACCCTCTTTTCTAAAGAATCCGATTGACGGATCAATTATTATTTTTTCACTATCTATCTTAGAACTTTTAGCAATATTGATACTTTCTTTCAATAGATTAATAGTGTCATAAATATCACCACTTGACAAATTAGAAGAATCAGAATTAATTTTGTAAGCACCGATAATAACTGGAATTTTAGATTCAGAAACAACTAAAGACATTTGCTTATCATATTTTAATCCAGTGACATCATTTATTGCATTTATATCATATTTTAACAAGGCTTTTAATACATTAGGCCTGACAGTATCTATTGAAATAGGTATGTTG
>JBBRRG010000083.1:0-6086 GCA_038200895.1 Candidatus Nitrosocosmicus sp.
GTTAGATACTCCAGGCCATCCAGCATCTGAAAAAAAACCTTTTATGATACGAGAAAAAGATTGTATATTTTGTTTAGCATGTGAGAACGTTTGTCCCCCGCAAGCTATTAAAATATTTGTAAAAAAATAAAAGGGAAAATAAACTATTGATATAGATCTTTTTCTATTTACTGGTTTGTCAATCATATGATATGAACTTTTAACTTTTTAACTGGTTCAATTTATAATGTAAACTACTTGACAATATTTAAAGAAAAAATTTCAATAATTACACCTATCAAATTAGGAATAGTTGGAGGTGGCCAACTTGGAAAAATGTTGGCTTTAGAAGCTAAACGCATGTTTATGACTGTGGTTGTTCTTGATCCTATTCCTGACTGCCCGGCCTCGTGTGTAGCAGATAAAGTAATAGTAGGTGATTTTTCAGATGAACAAAAAATATATGACCTTTCAAAAGAAGTAGATACAATTACATATGAAATAGAACTTGCAAATTCTAAAGCTCTAGAAGTTTTAGTTCAAAAAGGATTTCCCGTTCATCCTTCACCAAAAACATTATCTATAATTCAAAATAAATATCGTCAAAAAAAATTTTTAAAAGAAAATGGAATAGATACTCCTAAATTTGTTCTGATAACCTCTAAAAATCATTTAGAACAAATATGTATGGAATATGGGTTTCCTGTAATGTTAAAAGCCTGTGAAGATACCTATGATGGTCGAGGAAATTATTTAATCAATTACAAAGATCAAATAACATCAGCTTTTTCATATTTTAAAGAAAAACAATGTATGGTCGAAGAGTATATTGATTTTAAAAGCGAGATCTCAATAATGATAGCAAGAAATCCTTCTGGTGAAATATCTTATTTTCCTATTGGAGAAAATATTCACAAAGATAATATTTTATATTTAACTATTGTTCCTGCAAGAATTACAAAGGACATTGAAAAAAAAGCAATCAATCTTGCTATCAAAACTATGGAGTCATTAAATGGTTCTGGGATCTTTGGAATAGAAATGTTTGTGGACAAAAACGACAACGTTCTTGTTAATGAAATAGCTCCAAGACCTCATAATTCAGGACATTATACTATAGAAGCTTGCTCCATTTCCCAATTTGAGCAACATATAAGAGCAATTTTGGACTATCCGCTACCAAAACCATTCTTAATTTCTGAAGCAGTTATGATTAATTTACTTGGCCCCAAAAAAATAAATGGTATGTATGAAATAAGGGGAATAGATAAATTATTCTCTCTCGATGGGATTAAATTGCATATTTATGGTAAAAAGGTAACAAAGCCAAATAGAAAATTAGGTCACATAACTGTTCTCCTTAAAAATAAAAATCCATTGGAAGTTTCAGATAAAATTAAAAATATTATAGAAATAAAAGAAATTAATCAATAGTTGAATAGAAAAAATGCATTGAATATAATAATGGTATAAAAATCTTTTCTATTATTTTATGGATTTACACTTCTTTATTTTTAGAAATGAGCATATTATATAAATCTTTAATAATTTTATTTCCCTCTTCTTATAACAAATTTTGAATATGGTCTTTTTATGATGATTTTTCCAATTCTACGCAATATAAAAAGCAGAATATATGCCTATTTAGAAGTGTATAAACATCTAAGTATGCAATATCTCAATCATTAGTAGTAGAAATTTGATATTTATCTTTGAATTATTCCATTATTCCATATAGGCGATAAAATCTCCATATCGAATATATTTTTCTCGTTATGATTTTGAAGCCTAATATAAAAAAAATTTAAATCTTATACTTCAAAATATATTTTAATCACAAAGACAAAACAAAATACAACTTTGTCAATTGTTAGTATTATCATGGGTAGTGATTCTGATCTTTATATAATGAGGGATGCTGCAGAAATTTTAGATGATTTTGAGGTGCCACATGAAATCAAAATTGTTTCCGCTCATAGAACACCTACATATATGTTTGATTTTGCTCAAAATGCAGAACAAAGAGGTATAAAGGTAATAATTGCTGGAGCTGGAGGGGCTGCCCATTTACCGGGTATGGTAGCTTCATTAACCTCGTTACCTGTAATAGGTGTCCCAATAAAATCATCAACTTCAATAATTGGAATAGATTCTCTATTATCAATAGCACAAATGCCCCCGGGAGTACCAGTTGCAACTATGGCCATCAATGGTGCTAAGAATGCTGCCATTTTGGCTTGCTCAATTTTAGCCATTCATTCAAATAACCTTTCCTTAAAAATAAAGCAATTTAAAAAACATATGGAACAAAACACCATATCAAAAGACAAAAATTTGAACACTTTGGGTTTCAAAAATTATCAAAAAGAAAAGGATGATCATAAAAATATCATAGATCATAATTAAATAAATAAAATAAATAATTAAATAAATAAAATAAATAATTAAATAATATTGGAAAAAGAAATAGCGATAATTGGTTGCGGTGTGATTGGTGGAGAGTTGGCTCAGAATATTGATAAAAAGATAATTCCTAATTGTTCTTTATCTATAATTTTTGACATTGATTCTGAAAAATCAAAAACAGTTTATGAAAAGTTGGAAAATAAACCCACTATTTTCAGCAATTTCAAAGAGTTTGTAAATTCTGCCCAATTTGAAAAAATTGATTTGGTGGTTGAAGCTGCATCTATTAATGCGGCTTCCAGCTATGTAATTGATATCCTTAAGAAAGGAAAAGACATAATGATAATGAGTATAGGTGTATTTTCAGATTATAATTTTTATAAGGATATTATTCAATTTCTTAAAATAGAATCAAGCAATGTTTTTCTACCATCTGGAGCAATTGGCGGTATTGATATTATCAGAAGCATAAAAAATTACATAGAATCAATTACATTAATAACAACAAAGAATAATAAATCATTAAAAGGTGCACCCTTTTTTATCAACAATAAGATAAATATAGATGAAATAAGAAAAAAGCAAATTATTTTTGATGGAAATGCAGAAGATGCAATAAAACAATTTCCATCCAATGTTAATGTTTCTGCTTTAATAAGTTTGGCTGGAATAGGATTTAAAAAAACTAATGTAAAGGTTGTAGTAGATCCAAATGAATCAAACAACATTCATGAGATATATATCAATTGGAAATTTGGAGAATTTACAATAAAAATTAGCAATAAACCAAGTTTAGAAAATCCTAAAACAAGTTATTTAGCAATATTATCGGCAACTGAATGTTTGCGCTCTATTTGTACACATGATTTAAAAATCGGATCTTAAATGGAAACAACCAGATAATTATTTAATAACTATTAAAGATGTATATCCACGACTATCTACGGTTATATTGTTTTCAATTTCTTCTGCCTTTATTGTAATAGATATTACATCAAGTGAATCAAATTTTTTAGGTTTTATTAATATGAAATCATCTAGCAAATCTGAAGGCTCAAAGCTCGTAGTAGTATAATTAAAGTCTACAGGATTATTTGAATTTATTAAAAAAATTTGAGCCTTGTCGTAATTACATAGTCTGATTTGCCTGCCTTCTCTTGGATATGCTTGAAGATTTATTTTTATAAATTTTTTATCATGAATTATATATCTGCTATTATTATTTACAAAAATATCAAATTTAAAAGGATAGCCTGCGGTATTTTCTGCCATTTTATTGATACCATCATTCATTATTATATCTATTTTTTTTATAGTATCTCCAAATTTGAAAATAAATTCATTAGTCAATTTTACAATTTCGTCAATTTTTGCATTTCTGAAATTCTCTTCATTTTTTGGAAGTTTATATCTATTTATCCAATCTTTGTAATCCTTACTAAGATCACTTATAAAATCAGTACATGTATTTTGATAATCTTCAATACTTGTCGCTCTTTCAGAATCATTATCCGAAGCAAACATGATATAATATTATATGATTTTATTTAACTTATTTATTAAACTTTAAGTCTACACAAAAATAGAAAGCATATGATGAATGAATTTTCTTCATTAATTAGAGATTTATCAAATAATATTAATAGCAATATGGAATTTTTTAAAACAACATTGATAACAAAACCTACTTTGGTTTATTACAAGATAAACGAATTATCAAATTTTGTTGGTTCAAGATATAATTTAAAACTCGAACTGCATTTTCCTAATCCAAGTAAAATACACAGCACTAATGAATTCGGTACAGAGAACATCAGTATTGTGATAGATAAATTCAGAAAAGTATTTCCTATATCAAGAGAGATAATTAAACAAGAAGCTATAAATTCATTTAAAAATTCAAATGTTATTGATGCTTATATGTATGAAGGAAAAGAAGGCATAAAGATAGTATTTAATGATGAAATTAAATCACGAATTGAAGTTCTGCCCGGATCTTTTCATTTATGGGTAAAAATTAATGAAGATGTTGAAAAGTTTTGTAATTGGTTACTATTGAATGTTTATTTGAATCGACAGTCACACGCTAAATGAATCAAAAAAAATATTTTATTTTTCTAGTTTTATTAAAAAAATACTAGAATAGGCTTAAGAGACTGGCAAATCAAAGGTAACAAACTCTGCAAACATGTCTGTCTCGTATGACGATGTAGAAGTCAGAACAGTTATTTGAATGTGGTATAATCCAGGTGCTGGAAATTTATAAGTGGTTGTCCCAGTTCCATCCAATGCTTGTTGATTGGATTGTTTGTTTACAATAGTATTATTTTTGTCAGTCACTTTAAACTCATAGGAAGCGTTTGGAACAAGTTGATTACTTGGATTAGTAAGAACTACCCCAAATTTGATATCTTGGCCTGCCTTGATTTCAGTTGGACTCCACAATAACTGTACATGATAAGAGCCCCTTGGTGTAGTAAGAGTTAGTGGTGGAGTTGGAATTTGAATCTGAGATTTAGGTATTGGTGGCTGTCCTGTTCCCATAGATTGTAATTCAACGGAATATTGTATTGGCGCATTACCTGTTGTTACCTCCGCATAGGTCACAGCTTTTACAGGAAAAGGCATATCTTTATTTATATATATATTATTATCCACTCCTTTGTGATAGGATATTATTGTTGTATCAAAAGCACCAGCGGGTGTCGTTATCTTGGCGTTGCCGATAGGTTTAATTTCAGATCCACCGATGGAACCAATCTTACCCCAATAAGCTGCGCTAAGAGATAATCCGGGTTTGGGTACATATGCCGATAACCAATCCAATGATGTTGCATATCCACCTCTATACTTAGCCATTTCTGTTGGAAGTTGCGAAGAACCTAAGGCAGTCAAATCAAGATCACTCAGATGCAATGTACCGTTGAAAACTTGGCCTTTATCCACTACATAAGTTGGAGCATTCCAGTACTTACCTGTGGCATTATAATCTTTGAAATAAATACTAATTACAAATGACTGACCTTGATTCACATCTTCATTCTTTATTATGTAGGTATAGTATGTATTAGGTTTAACTCCTTTTCCAACATACCATGCATCAGATTGTGCATTGGCTGTCCCAATGAATTGATTAACCTGTAATGCCATTGTTGCAAGTGTAAAAATTAGAAAAAATGCAATTATTTTCTTTTCTGATTTTTTATGTAACATTTGAATTATATAAAATAGAATGATATACTCTTTAAACGTTTATTATATTAAATATAAAAAGGCAATTTTAATAAAAAATAAATTAGTAATTCATTTATCAAAATATAGGATATGTGTAGTTGTTCCAAAGTTCACTTTTATGATGTTGATTTTAAATTATACGGTATGAAAGTTGTTCCTTCTTGCAAAAATTGTGGCGATCCATTAAGTGATGAACAGGCAAAAAAATTTGAAAAAGAAATAATGAAGCACTGGGGATTTGAGGAAAAAAAATGAGATTTATTTTAAATGTGATCTAATTGCGTCATCTTTATTAACATCCTTAATAAAAAAAAAGCAGTGGTATTATAGATGACCAAGATGTTTAATGTAAATATTGATACAGAAGGTTTGAATGAAAGCGAAGCACAAGAATGGATAAATGAACTTGCTAATGTTTATGCTGATATGGAAGTCTCTGATCCAAACATTTCAGGTAACAAAATCAG
>JBBRRG010000084.1:0-6059 GCA_038200895.1 Candidatus Nitrosocosmicus sp.
AAAAGAATATGATAACAAAAAGGGCATCAAATGGACATGGCAATCACTTGATAGCATATCTATAAAGTCACCTTTAGGGGGGACATGACAGGAAGTAATCCCACCGATAGAAGCAAACTAGGCACAAAAAGGCATATTTTAACCGATAAAAATGGGATACCACTATCCGTTGTTATAACATCGGCAAGCACTCACGACATAAAAGCAGTAACAGATGTAATAGATAATGCAGTTATCAAACGACCTACAGCCTTTTCATTTACAATAAAAGGAAGAAGAAGAAAACAGTGTCAGCATCTATGCCTTGATAGGGCATATAGTTCTAAATCAATAAGATAGCAAATAATGAAACGAGGATATGTGCCTCATATACCATATAAAAGAAAGAGAGGCCAGAAAGAGAGAACATATCAAAAAAAAATATCCTTATGCGAAAAATAAAAGATGGGTGGTTGAAAGAACAAACTCAAGGCATAATAGATTTAGAAAATTGTTTACAAGATACGAAAAGAAGGTAGAAAATTACTTAGGTCTGGTACAGCTATCATGTAGTATCATTATCTATAGAAAGATAGTTTTGGGATAGGCTCTTAATTATTTATGCTGATAAAATTAGAATAGGGCGAGTTATCTCAAATTTAATCAGCAACTCTCAAATTTATTCCCCATGGGGGTCTCATATCCATATTTTTTAAAAGAAAAAGAATTGCGGATAATAGTGATAATAATAAGGAAATAGTGGTTATTAGTATAAAAGATGTCGGAATTGGGATTGAGCCAGAAGTATTTCCTAAACTGTTTACAAAGTTTACTACCGCCTCATTTCAGGGAATGGGCTTAGGTCTTTATATTTCCAAAAATATAGTTGAGTTACATGGTGGCAAAATATGGGCTGAAAACAATAAAGATGGCGAAGGATCTACATTCTCATTTAGATTGCCTTTAAATGGTTAAAAATACAATGGTATATTATTTTTATAAATACTTGTAAAATCTACATAAAATCTGACATCTAGTCTGTTAATGACTTTAATCTTTACAAAAGTCAAATTAAAGTAAGTTAGTCAAAAATTAAGAATATAATAAATATGCCAAAATTTTAATTTGTTTTAGTATTGATTATTGAAATTTTTAGGTTAACTTATAGAAATCTTGTAGCTTCAGTTGATAAAGTATTTTTAATATGGCAAGTTGTTTTTCCTGTTTTTTATATTTTTATCTCAGGATATGCATATGCAGGATTGATTGGTAATCAAGGTGTACGATTTGGAGATATATTAGTTTCATATCCTTCATTCTTAGCTGTTGGGATGATTGGTTTTAATGTTATGAATAGCAGTACAGTAGCTGGAAGCATTATTTGGAATGATAAGAGAAATGGTATGTTTCAACAAATACTTGTGATGCCTTATACAAAACTCCAATATATAATTAGCAATCTTGTGACTATAATGATAATGGGATTGGCTAGTGCTGCTATAATCCTAATAGTTGGTATACCCACAATGTTAGGGAGTGCCAATCCTAAATTTCCAGATATTCTCTATACCATTTTTTCAATTATCATTGGAGCTATATTTTTTGGATCTTTTACAGTGATTATGTCTACAAGACTAAAAAGTAATGAAGGATTCACTGTAATTAGTAATGGTATTTTTTTATTTTTTGCATTTGCAAGTTCAACATTTTATCCTGCTCAAGGTGTTACCGAACCTCTAAAAACAGCTTTTTATATCAATCCCCTTACATATGTTGTAGATATTACCAGAGCAGGTATATACTCACAAATTACTAATTTTACGAATACCGAAGTTGTTGTAATTTCAATACTCTCATCCATTGCCTTTTTTATAGCTTCAATTTCCATGTTAAAAGTCAGAGTTTAATTGGCATAAATTTGATTTAATATTATTTTTTATCATTTACCATATCCAGAAATACTTCTTCTAAAGAAGGAGATTTTATTATAATACTTTCGATTTTAATATCGTTTTTTGAAAAATCTTGCATTATTTTAGTTAAGATTTCTTGAGCGTTAAAAGATTTTATTTTAAATCCGTAGGTTCCTTCAATTTCTACTTGGGCCCCAGAAGCAATTTTATTTATCAATGGTAAGATAGAAAAAGCAGCAATATCTTTTATTTTTAAATCAATAATGTTGTTTACATCATATTTATGTTTTAATCCATCAGGAGTATCGAAAGCAATTATTCTACCTCGATTAATAATGGCTATATCGTCACACAAATATTCTGCCTCCTCCATTATATGCGTTGTAAAAAAAACCGTTAATCCTGATTTTACTTGACTTTTAATATAATCTAAAAGCATTCTCCTTGAGGAAGGGTCTAATCCTACTGTAGGTTCATCGAGAAAAAGTAATTTCATATCATGAATAAATTCTCTAGCAACTTGAACTCTTCTTTTCTGCCCTATGGATAACTCATCATTTTTTGAATTTCTAATTTCTTGCAGATCAAATGCTTCAATTATTTCGTTTACTTTATCTTTTCTTCTTTTACCTTCAATTCCCCATAATAATCCATAGAGATCTAATGCTTTTTCTACCTTTAGATTATTCTCTGAACTTGGATTTTGAGATACAACACCTATTTTCTTTCTAATTTCAAGTCCATGCTTTGTGAGTTCTTTTCCGAAAATATGGACAGAACCGGAACTTGGATTAAGTAACGTAGTAAGAATTTTTATTACTGTACTCTTGCCTGCACCATTGGGACCAAGAAATCCAAAAACCTTTCCATAGTCTACTTTGAATGAAATCCCATCAAGAGCAACTTTTTTTTGTCCATATTCTTTTCTTAAATTAGAAACTTCAATACAATGTTTATTATCATCTTTATGATCTGCTTGGCTAATCAAAATATTATTATAAATTAATATTTTTAGTTTATAATAAGTTATTTTAAAATATCATAATCTATAACTGTATATAATGATACAAACTGAGGGAAGGCACTGAAATTATTTTTTGCATATCGTTAAAATAACTAAATAGATTTTAATATTAAATTCAAACTTGACTTTGTGAATTGTTAGAATAAATATTATATTATTATACTTGAATTTAAATAATATTCAATATTGTTGATATATTAAAATATGGTTGTAAATCGCTTAACTTCGCTTTTATTTTTTCCAAAATTAATAAAAATGTGTATTGATCTAGTAGGCAATGTTCTTATATAGAATAATAATTAATATACATGTATGTTAAAAAAGATATTTGAATTTAGTATAGTTATTATTTAATGATAAAAAATTAGAATAATATTCTTCCAAAATCTAAGCGAGCGCACTATAGATGACTTTATTCTATATTTTAATTCAAATTTTTTAACATTATATACACCATTGATATGGCTAATCTCTTTTCCTTAAATGCCAATTTCATTATCCTTTTTTTCTAATAATGTTTTTCTTAATTTTATTGGAGCATCATAATAAGCAGCAAGTGCTATTGCATCAGAAGCACGATAATTTCTTAATATCAAAATTTCCTTTTTTCTATTTTGAAAATAAAGATTGGCTCGTAAAATGGATTTACTTTGATAAATTCTTACTTCTAATAATAGTAAATCATGCATTACCGCTATTTCTTCAACTAAATTATATATAGTAGGTATATCATTTTTTTTTCCTTGTTGAAATAGAGCAATATGTTGGGCGACTTCACCTGAAAATGCAACAATTGGGAAATCTATCCCATCAATGGATTTGAGAACAATGGCACCTTCTAATCCCATTGTATCAAGAAAGCCAATATTATTTATTCTAGCTTCTACATAGTCCGAGTCGTCTCCTGCAAAAAAGTTATCCGACATTCTATTTACCTTGTATTAATACATGTCTCAATTATGGATAAAGGTTATGAGATATTGTATTTTTATTATTTTATAATATGTTACTATTTATATTATAACATTAATGCTTTTTATTTACATATGTTTTGAAATTTGAATTTTAGAATAAGGTTTTAAATTTTATTTGATTGCAAAGCCTATAGATATTCTTAAAACACCAAAAAGTTTGTTATGTTTTCATTTTATAAATTATATAACGAAATTAAAAAATCTAACATCATTATAATAAAAAATGAACAATTTTATGCAATTACATTTATAATAATTATTATAATACAAATTTATATGAAATTATCTTCATTCTTTATTCTTATCCTGATTTTTTCCCCATGCTAATGGTATTTTATACAATTTATTCAATAGAAAAAATCTATACAGAAAAACCTTATTTTGATATAAAATATAGTGTATTATATAATCAAGGAAGCCAAGATTGCATTTTTCAAAATAAATCAAGTTTGAAAGATGTAAAATCTTTAACTAATTTTATGCTAGAAAATGGTTCTATAATTTCAACTGCTGAAGATAATTATTTAAATTATTTGAAAATAACCGCCGATAAATCCGTTAATTTAACAAGGGTCTATCAAGATGAAATTGCTCTATGGAATAGCCATTTTTATACTAACATAACAATGGCCAAAATAACGGAAACATTTTTACCAAAATTTATAACCCAACTAAATCAATTTAAAAATACTGATGCACCAGCAAAATATAGTAAAGTAAAGGAAAACTATGTAAAATCCTTTGCAAGTGAAATTAAAAGTTATCAACTTTTCGATGACTATTTAAAAACAAATAACTCTACTGCAAATAAATTATCAAATGATTTTCTATCTTTTGCATTGAACTATGAAACAATGGCTCGTAATGCTTTTGTTGAAGCAAATAATAATAACAGTAGTCTCCCGACGGACAAAGAAAATAATACCAATCAACAATCATTACAACGACAACAGCAGCAGCAATTTGTTGCCATTAATATCAAAACCAAACATTCTCTATCCAGTATATAATTGTGTAGTGTTCCCCATCCCGAACATCTTTTTTTTCTGATTGAGAATTTCATCACTTCGTATATTCTAAAACCATAATAGAATATTAAATTTTAAAATTTGATGTTTATAATGATAATAAGAGATATTACAATCGAATTATTTTTTTCAATTAAATTTTTTTTTAATATTTGATGTATTCACACACTTTTTATAGCATTTTTTCTAAAATCCAATCTTCAATTACATTTTAAAAATAATATATGCTAAAATCTGAATCAAAATTATATCTGCTATTCTTAATATATTGGTTAATTAAAATTTATAATTATTTTAAAGCCTTCTTCAAAAGGCATATTCAATAGACATTAATTTTTTTTAAATCAATGATAAAACCCGTGTTTAAAAAAAAAATTATTATATCTGTTTTTCAATAAAAAAGATATCGATAAAACAGCTTTTTTGTTCTTTTTATAAGAATGGTTTTTAATTAATTTGATCTAAAAAATAAAAAGAAAAAATAAACATTTACATATTAAATCAAAGCATTTGAAGGAAATGACTAGATTTGCTTGCCCTAAATGTGGTGAGTCATACAATGCTTTTCCCCCAGATGAAACTCATAGAAAAATATCTAAGTATCCTGATAGAAATACTATACCAAGCTCAGTTAAATGTGAAACATGCGGAGCTATTAATAGAATCTATTGGAGAAATTCAGATTAACAACTCATTGATTTTTTTATTTTTCATGACTATGTAAAGTGCCCTCTTACACATACATCAATTAATAGTATAAATGTTAACAAAAATGCATTGCCTGTTTAATTTCTTAAGTTGTAATATATCTTGACAAATTCTTTAATCTAATTGATAGTGTATAGAATTTTAAAATTATCGAATGTATGTTAATTTCATTACAAATACTATTTCCTTAATTCACTATGCCTATACTATTGATTTTTCTTTTTATCTCCGAATAAGAAACAAATAAATATCTTTTGATATCTATTTAATTCAACTTAAAAAAAGACTATGAATTAATAAAAAATCAAATTTTATAATTATTATTTGTCGAGAGAATCATTTCATTTAACGATATCGAGAAAACTATATGAGGACTCAATGTTATTCCATTACTTGCAATAATGTTTATCCAATAAATTGTAATTAGTAAAGA
>JBBRRG010000085.1:0-6057 GCA_038200895.1 Candidatus Nitrosocosmicus sp.
GCCATTGTATGTACATTAGTTCCCAAAATATCTCCTATTTGTTTATCAAATTCGCCTTTAAACAGCGGTGAGACAATGGCCCCATAATCATTTGCAGATATTAGATTTCCTACTGCGGTATGTTTTGATTCCAAACGTGCATTATTAAGTCCAGTCATTTGTTTAAGATATGTTATTTCATCATCTGAAGCAAGTGATGGCAATATCATACCTTTATTGTTCAAAACTACCATAGGCCCAATTAGTCTATTTCCAGCTATTGAAACAAAAATTGGTTCAACTTGTAAATAGTCAATTAATTTTTTACTCTTGGTTTCGGCATATCCATATGGAAGTAGTATAATACTATCATTAGATTTAGCAAATATACCAACATTAGGACTTTTGTATAAATCGTATCTATAAATACCCAAATAACTTAGATGAGCATTATTTTATCATATGAACTTATTGGTTGAGCTTTGAATATTACAATATATAAAAATGTAAAATAATACTAATCATTAACTTTATTAGTAGAATCAATAAAGATGTCAATAAAAAAAAATATACTCACAATTTTTTTTTTATTATCATATGCTTTAATATTTTATAATTTATTTTTAATAAAATATTTTAATGGTGACATATATTCACAATTCCCAAATGCAAAAATTAAACAAAATATAAACAACAACAATAGCAATAATAACAAATGGTTTAATTATACAGATAACAAAGAGAACTTTACCACAATAATACCAAAAGAATGGGAAATTATTAAAAGTAAAAATAATGAAAATAATCAAACAGATGCTATAACCATATTTCGATCACCTAAAGAAAATTCCAATGACATTTTCCAAGACAATATTGTCATAAGCATAAAAAAATCAGATAAAAGCATTGCAAATAATAATCCCATTGAAATACAGACAATAATCAAAAAACTAGCAATGAATAATAATGATTTCAAATTGGAAAATATTTCTAATATAAATATAGATGACAATCAAACGGGAAAGAGTTTAAAATATAGTTTTAAAGACAGGGGAATAGATTTTGATACAGAACAAATATTTTCAATCCGGGATAATAAAATATATATATTTTCACTATTAACTGAACAAAAATCCTTTGAAAAATATGCTTTGGTACTAAACTATATGTTAAAAAATTTTAAAATTATTAAATACGTATAAATTAATTTTCTTATTCGTTCAATCCAGTAAATATTTGTGTATTAATAATGTTTGAAAAACTAGAGGTTAAATCAGTAGTTATTCCGGATGATGTCAAAGGTAATAAAATTGAAGAATCCTGATAAGACTTTGGATGATCATTGGTTACAGAATCATGGTTGGGTATTGAAAATTGGTTTAACATGGATGATTTTTCAATCTTATTTTTAGCTAAAACAAGTGGAGAGAAAATAAAAGTTCCCATGATAAGTATCAATGATATCAAAAATAAAGATATAAAGAATGTTAATTTTTCCATATATTTAACTCAGAGTTTTTTATCATTAATAAGAAAACCTTCAATTATTACAATAAAAAATATAATTATATATTAATATAGTTATTTATATTCATGAATTAATATAAAATTTATTAGATATTTTTTTAATATAAGATTTATACTAAATTTTATGCATGTTCCTATCAATATAAAATAAAATTAATTGAATATTAACGGATTATTATCAACTTCATATTTTTTTATTGAATTTTCAAATTTTAATGTTGTAGAAATTTCATCAACACCTTCTAATAAATAAGATTTTAAAGTCGAGTCTATATCAAATTTATGACTATCAGAATTTATTTTTATTGTTTGGTTTAATAAATCAATTTCAATATCTTTATTTATGCCATGTGAAAAAATATGTTCAATTTTATCTTTATCCAATTTAACAACCAAAATACCATTTTTAAAGCAATTATTATAAAAGATATCGGCAAAAGAAATTCCTAGAATTGCTTTAAATCCAAAATCTTTAATGGCCCATACAGCATGTTCTCTTGAACTGCCTATACCAAAGTTCTCCCGGGTAAGAAGAATTTTCCTTCCTTTAAATTGAGAGAGATTTAAAACGAAATCCGATTTATCATTTCCCTCCTCATTGTAACGCCAGTTAAAAAATAAATATTTTCCGTATCCAGTCTTTCCCAGTAATTTGAGGAATTGTTTTGGGATTATCTGATCGGTATCGACATTAACAATATCAAGTGGGACTGGTTTGCTTTTTAAATAATTAAAATATTCCATCAAATCATTTGATAATCTGTTGCCATATTAATTTAAATCCATTCTCTAACATCGACGAATTTGCCAGCAACTGCTGCTGCTGCAGCCATTACTGGGCTAACTAAATGAGTTCTTCCGCCTGTTCCTTGTCGTCCTTCAAAATTTCTATTTGATGTACTAGCACATCTTTCACCAGGTAAAAGAATATCAGGATTCATTCCTAAACACATGCTACAACCAGATTCACGCCACTCAAACCCAGCATTCACAAATATTTTATCAAGCCCTAGTTTTTCAGCAGAAAACTTTACTTGTTGAGAACCAGGCACAACCATGGCTTTGACATTAGGAGAAATTTTTTTGCCTTTTACTATTATTGATGCTTCAATCAGATCTTCTAATCTTGCATTTGTACATGATCCTATGAAAACTCTGTCTATCGATATATCAGTTACTGGTATTCCAGGAATCAGATCCATGTATTCTAATGATCTAATAGCAGATTTTTTCTCTTCGTCGTTACCTTTAGCATATTCATCAGGATTTGGGATTGTGGAAGTAACATCAATAGTCATGGCAGGATTAGTACCCCAAGTAACCTGAGGCACAACATTATCAACATTTAATGAAAACGATATGTCAAATTTTGCATTATTATCAGATTTAAGATCTCTCCAATTATTTACTAATCTTTCAAATGATTCATTCTTTGGAGAGAAAGTTTTATCTCGCAGGTATTCAAATGTGGTATCATCTGGGGATACCAGTCCAGCTCTAGCACCCGCTTCAATCGACATATTACAAATTGTCATTCTTTTTTCCATAGAAAGGTTTGAAATAAAACTTCCTTTATATTCGATTACAGATCCAGAACCTCCAGATGTGCCGATATTTTTAATAATTGATAGTATAACATCTTTTGCAGAAATAGCAAAATCTTTTTTTAAACTATTATTCAAAATAATTTCAAAGTTTTCGGCCTTTTTCATCCACAAACATTGAGTAGCTAATACATGCTCTACTTCACTTGTACCTATTCCAAAGGCCAATGCACCAAAAGCACCATGTGTAGAAGTATGACTATCTCCACAAACAATTGTGTTTCCTGGAAGTGTCAAGCCCAATTCAGGACCTATTACATGAACTATACCTTGATATTTATCATTTATATCAAAAAGAGTAATTCCAAAATCTTGGCAATTTTTTTGCAAAGTTTTTATTTGTAATGATGAAATTTCGTCAACTAATGGTAACGATCTATTTGTGGTAGGAACATTATGATCTACAGTTGCAAAAGTAAGGTCAGGTCTTCTTACTTTTCTATTGTTTATTCTAAGCCCATCAAAAGCCTGTGGGGAAGTAACTTCATGGATAAAGTGTCTATCGATATAAATTAATGAAGGGCTTTCATCATCACGTGAATACACTAAATGATTATTCCAGATTTTATCGTAAACTGTTTTCAGCAAGTACTAGTTATTATAGAAAGAAGTATAATATTTATTTTATAATTGAATATTATAATCAATAATGCTTAAATGTAGTTAATTATTAGTTGATATAAATGCAGATTAATGATAATCGGTATCCTCAGCATATTTTAGATCAGATTAAAAAAGGAACCACTACATGTGCTATTACATGCACTGATGGAGTAGTTTTAGCTGCTGACACTAGAGCAAGCGCAGGCTTCTTCATAGCAGATAGACACGTAATGAAAATACAAAAGGTGGATGATCATTTAGGTATGACAATTGCAGGAGGGGTTGCAGATGCTCAAAATCTGGTAGATACAATGAGATATAATGCAAATATTTATAGGTTATCCAAAAAAGAACTAATTCCTGTTAGCTCTGCTGCAAGGCTTTGTTCTAATATATTATTTAATCAAAGATATTTTCCATACTATGTTCAAATTATAATGGCAGGATTTGATCATCGAGAAAAAGAGGGAAAGATATACAACATTGATCTATTTGGTTCGATGACCACTGAAAAATTCATTTCTACCGGAAGTGGATCACCAGTTGCTTATGGATATTTAGAATCAGAATATAAAGATGGAGTTAGTGTAAATGAAGCTTATAAAATGGCTATTCAATCAATAGCAGCAGCAATTAGAAGAAATGCTGGAACAGGCGATAGCATAAATGCTGTGATAATTGATCAAAATGGATATAGAGAACTAACCAAAGAAGAAAAAGACAGCGTAGGTGCAAAGTTTTAATTTCTTAAAAAAATAAACAAGATTATAAAAACTAATGAGATTTATTGATATCAATAAAATCTTCAATTTTTATTTCTATTTCATCAGGAAGGTGTAGAAATGTCAACAGTTTTTTCATAAAAGAGTCAGCAATTATATAAACAGTTTTAAAATTATTATTTTTTAGAAAGGAAGTAAACAGTTTTATAAATTCATCATAATCTCTAGCTTCAAAATCACCCGAATGTTTAGAAATAACATTATGAGAAGCAGGATAAATATCGGAGATTTCAACAGGAATCAATCCAAACAATGGATTATAAAGGCATATCAGAGATGAAGGATATTTATCAATCAAATTTTTAAAAATAGAAGACAAATAAAATGGTCTTACACCCTGATCAGGATAAAGCAATAAAAAATCATTATCAAAAGATCTATAGTTATTTTTCAACATATGACGAAAGTTTTTTAATTCTGGCCTATATTGATCTATAGGTTCAAATAAATAAATTGCTTTTTGTTTAAATAAAGGAGTATAATTTTGCAAGTATTCAAAATTTTTAATTGTATATATAGCATCCATTAATTTTGGATGAGATCTAGCTTTTTGTAAAATATATTCCCAAAGCCTTCCATCATATATAGACTGTTTTACACAAGAAACTTCTTGTTTAAGAACAAATAAATTATGTTTTGCCAGATTAGTAACCCTAGTTTCTCCATCTTCATTTAATAATTCTTTAACAGTATAATAAGAACAAACAGGACAACAACAAGGAAAATAAGCCATATCATCTAATCTCAAAGTCCCATGAGAATACATATATCGATTATCTTTGGCATATAAAATGTATGAAGCTGAATCAAAAGTATCACATCCTAATGCTACAGCAAGAGGAATGGTTAATGGATGACCAGCACCAAATAAATGAATGGGTTTATCAGGAATAGCTAATTTTGTTGTTTTAATAAGCTGTGATAGGATTGAAAAGTTATAGGATTCCATAAGTTCGACTGGACTACCTATAGCAAAAAATTGAAATCCCATGTTATCCAAAACTGAAGCAGAATATGTTACTAGATCAAAGTGCTCTGCACCCTGAATTGTTCCAGTCCAAATTTCACCCTTAGATGAAAGAAAATTAGAGTTGATATCAAAATCATTTTTATTTTTTTTGATTATTTTAACTGTTTCTTCAATATTCAAAATAGTTTCATCTACATAAGATTTAGCTTTGGTATATGATAATCCATAACCTGTAGGTTTATCTAATGGGACTGGAATGTCGCTACCTATATCAAGTTCGAATTGAGCCATTGTAGAAGGAGATACTCCAACTGAGCCATATTCAAGAACTTGATAGCCTCCAGAATCTGTCATTATAGGTCCATCAAAGTTTACAATATTATGAATCCCATATTTTCTAGCATTTTCTTCATTTTTTTTAAATATAATATAGGCATTAGTTATTATACACTCAAACCCAAGACTTTTTAAAAAATTAGGACTGATTTGTTGTTTAACTGGGTGAATTACAGGTATGAAAGCAGGTGTTTCGAAAGAACCATGCGGAGTACTAAATTTTCCAATTCGAGCGGCTAGATCAGTACCTTTCACC
>JBBRRG010000086.1:0-5963 GCA_038200895.1 Candidatus Nitrosocosmicus sp.
TAGTGTGCAGATCGAATATATCGATATATATTATTAATTACAAATAAATTAGTTATGGAAGTATTCTTGATATTGTTCTGGGAAATAGTACTACATCTTTAATATCGTCAAATCCGAGTATCCACCTGAGGACCCTTTCTATTCCAATACCAAATCCACCATGAGGAACTGAACCATATTTTCTAAGATCCAAATACCATTGATAATCTTTAGGGTCAAGTTTGTCTTCAATAATTCTGTTTTTTATTTTTACTAAATTATCTTCCCTTATTCCACCACTTGATATTTCTCCATATCCTTCTGGTGCTAGTAAATCCACCGCCATTCCAGTCTTTGAATCTTCATAATTTTGTTTAACATAAAATGGTTTGATTTCTAGCGGATAATTAAAAACAAATATGGGATTTTCATTATCTTTTGTTAGTTCTCTTTCTGACTCAATATTCAAATCATCTCCCCATTCAATAATGCGTTCTTTTTCACCTTCTTTAATTTTGCAATCTTTTGATCTTAGAATCTCAATTGCTTTGCTATAAGTTATTTTATCAAATGGTGGTAATATTTTTTCTAGTTTCATCATTGAATTTTTATTTAAATAGCCCAATTCTGTAGTATTATTCTTTTTAATATTTTCAATTAAATTAAAAATCAATTTTTCTTGGATTTTGATAAGATCATCCAAATTAATCCATGGTGCTTCTGCCTCAAGATGTGTGAATTCTGCAAGATGTCTTATAGTTCTTGATTTCTCAGCTCTAAAAGAAGGAGTAATACTCCAAACTGGACCTAAACAATAGATCATTGATTCTAGATAAAGCTGAGAACTTTGTGAAAGATATGCGATATCATCAAAATATTTGACTTCAAATAAGGTAGATCCTCCCTCTACTGCACTTTTAACTATTAATGGTGGAGTTATTTCCATCCAGTTCTCTTCATAAAACCAATCCCTCGAATATTTTAATAAAGAATTTCTTATTTTTCCAACATTTATCATTTTTCTTGTCCTTAAGGATAAGTGCCTATAATCCAGAAGTGTTTCATCACTTTGATATTCTCCAATAGGGTAGTCTGGTTCTGCTATATTGAACGATATTACTCTATCTGCTTTTATCTCGTATCCTCCTTCGGGAGCCCTAGAATCTTTATCTAATATTCCTGTAATTTCAATGGATGATTCTATAGTTAGATTTTCGCATAACTTTGAAGGACATACGACTTGAATAATGTCTCCCCGGTCATCCCTTAAAATAATAAATGTTTTTTCTTTTTGTTTTCTTAATCGATGAATCCATCCTTTTAACATTATATTTCTTCCAACATTATAATCAATTTTTATATCTGCGATTCTTTTGAACAATGTTTATATAATTGAAATATTCATTATATTTTTATGTTGTTGCAATTTATATGATTTTATATTCCAAAATGAAATAGATGTCATATGATTGCAGTTATCCCATGCATTATCATTATTAAATGCCTTTAAATCTAATATAAAATTTTATAGTTGTTCTTTGATTGATACTAAAACTATTCTTTTTAAGGATTAGTATTATCTAGAGAATACTATCGATACCATAAAATTGTAAAAATCACTAAAACATATCTACTATGATTAGTATTGCTCTGTTTTTATTTTTTAAATATATAGATAGATTGGATAAAATGAAAAATCGAAGTCGTCTAGAGATAATATCTATGATATTAGAAACTGTCGGAGATAGCGGAGCAATACAAGCTAAAATCATGTATAAAGTATATCTTTCATTTTTACAAATGAAAGAATATCTGTCAGAAACAATGAGACATGAATTGATAGTTTATGATGAACGGGCTCAAATATATAAAATAACAGACAAGGGACGTCGTTTCCTTGCATTATATAAGCAAATGACCGAATCGATATGTATGACAAAACCTGTATTATAACCTTTTTTATTTGGTTATAGATATTATATTTTTGTAGTAGCTAATTTATAAACCAGCTTTTTTTTATATGCTGTAGTGATTTTCGATACAGGTCTTTCATCTAATGATCTAATTAGTAATTGTTCTAAAAAGATTATTTTACAAAATAATGAAGAAATTGTAGTTGGTAAAATTAATGATAAATTATTTGCTTTTGATAATATATGTCCACACAGAGGTGCATCTTTGTCAAAAGGTGATCTACATGGAAATAATATAGTTTGTTATATGCATGGTTATGAATATAATGTATTTACAGGCAAATTAGAAAATATGAAGTCTTGGAAAAAGGATGATACATGGATGGAACAAACATTGGCTTGGAGGCATTCTGAAGATCTGAAAACTTTTGATATTTATGAGGAAAATGGAAAAATATTGATAGAGATGTATTGATAACTTTTTTTTTATTTTAGTCTAGTATAGAAGATTTATTCTGGAACAGAATCGCTAACGATTTTTCCATTATCCATTTTAATAAATAGAAATCTGTTGTCTTTAAAAATTAATGTGATTTCATTGTTTACCTCTTCAACATCTAATAGTTCTTGCCCTTTGATACCATCAAATTTAGCCATGTAAAAAAGGCTGTTAATGTTATATTTAAATTAAATCAAATCAATTAATTTGTTAATGTAGTTTATTGGAATAAATTTTATTTTTTTGTTAATTGATAATTTCAACTTCTTCTATGTTTGATTCTTTTATAATTTCATTTTTTTCTATGTATTCATGTTTTCCCCAGGACAGATTAATTGTAACCGATATATTGTTTTTGCCAACTTTTAATTTATTTGATTCTATCTCTATTTCTTTTTGAAAATCAAATAGTAGATTTTTTGCCTCTTCTTCTTCTAATGGATAAAATGGACTGTCGTCCTTTACGATGGTTATCCAAATTCGATGTTGAATTTTAGGATTTCTAGTCCAAAACAAGATTGCCTTTCTTAACAACTTTTTTGATTCTATAGTTTGTCCGTTGTTTTTAATATCTAATTTGATTGCTAATCGAAGTATATTATCGTGTTTATTATAGGCTTTTTCCCAATTTTTTTGGGTAAATATGTCCCTTATCACTCCTTTAATGGTGAAATTCAAACTAAAGGTTACTGTATTTCCAATTGTTGACTTTTCCTGTGATTTTTTTAAAATTAAATCATTGATAAAACTTTCATCATTATTCAATTTAGGCAATTTGGATACTAAGAAAGTATCATTTATATCCTCAATATGTAGTTGTCTTTTGTATATGCATGCTGAAGTTACACATGCAAATGACAAAGAATTAGAATTTAGGATTCTTAATTTGGATATTTCTATTTTATATATTATACAACATGAAATACAAAAAAATGATGATGTTAAATTTGCCGGTGTGATATTAAAACATCCTTTAATCAGGGAATATATGTTAAAAATATTGACAAGTAGAAGCGAACCGCAAAAAATTCTGTTAGATTCTATTGATTTATCTATTCAATATACAAATGATCTCTCTGGTATATTAAAATTAACATTAGGAAAATAAATTAATTAGATAATACTATAGTGATTATTATATGAAGTTTTGTCCAAAATGCGATACTCGGATGAGAAATAAATCAGATGAAAAAATATTGATTTGTGTAAAGTGCGGCCATAATGTTGTTAATGAAATTTCCAGTTCTGTTAGCCCAAATAATATTGTTGAAACCGTTTCTAATTATGGATATTCAGAAAACACCTTAAAAATAATGGATGTGGAAAAGCCTATAGAAGCTTTACCAACGACGAATATTGAATGCCCAAAATGTTATAATAATTTGGCATTTTGGTGGATGTTGCAAACAAGATCGGCAGATGAAGCAACCACTCAATTTTATCGGTGTACTAAATGTAATCATACCTGGAGAAATTATTCATAATTAATATACAGGATATTTATGATTTTTTTTAGTAATGTTAAAATCTGAAATAACGAGCAGTCAAAATGATAAATTTGATATTTGCCGCAAAAACAAAATCTCCTGATCAATGGAAAATAATTACTTCAGCTATATCCACTTTAGTTGATGAAGCAACATTTGAAGCTACTGCTGAGGGTATTTCTTTTAGAGGTATGGATCCTTCGCATGTTGCATTGATTGACATTTTTTGGCCTAATTCTACATTTGATAGTTACAAGTGTGATTCTGAATTAAAATTTGGAGTTAGAATTTCTGAATTCTCTAAATTAATAAAGCGTACTGATAAAAAAGATGAACTTGAAGTTTCCATTAGTGATGAAGATATGTTGCAAATCAAAACAATTGGCAGTTATAAAAGAGAATATAAAATGAGACTAATTGAAAGCTCTTCTGCTTCTACTCCACTACCAAAATTATCCTTTAATTCCAAATTGGTATTATCTTTGTCTTCTTTTGATAAAATTTTATCAGATATTGAGGTTGTATCAGAATATGTGGAAATTTCTTCCTATTCTGATAAAATAGAGTTTTTGGGGAAAAGTGATACAGGGGAAGCAAATGTTATTATGGAACCAAACAGCGAAGGTTTAGAAGAAATTGAAGTTAAAGAGGAATCTAAAGCTACCTATAGTCTCGATTATCTATTAAAAATTGTTAAATCCGTTAGTTCGGTTGGAGTTTCATCAGCAATTGAATATTCTACTAAAATGCCTATAAGGCTTGAATTTCGAATAGCAAATATAGGGCGAATTCATTTTTATCTGGCGCCTAGAGTACAAGATTAAAAAAATGCGTAGATATAATTTAGGTATGAATAAAATATTAAGACTATTAAAATAGTTATTAATACTTTGAATTGTTTTAGGATACAATAGAATATTTATGAAAATAATAATGAAATTTGGTGGTTCTGTTTTAGATGATTCCTTAAAAATAAGTAATGTTGTCAAGATATCTAAATCTTTTAAAAATATGAATGGTATAAATAATGATATCATTTGTGTTGTCTCTGCCATGCCTCAAGTAACTGATAAGATTTTATTCTTGGCTGATTTAATAATGAAAGGCAATCGTGATGCAATAAAGATCTTTGTCGATGAAATGACTTCTATTCATATGACCCTGATAGAAAAAACAATAACAAACAGTACATTGCAATTTGAAGCTAAAAATATTGTTTCAGGTATTCTTAAGGAGTTCCAAGATATATTGAATGGTTTGGTTTTGATTTCTGAAATAACTCCACGTTCTTTGGATCACATGTTATCATTTGGCGAGCGTTTAATGGCTCCAATTATATGTTATTCTTTTCGCAATTCCAATTTAAAATCTGAATATTTTACGGGAAAAGATATTGGGATCGTTACAGATTCTAATTTTGGAGAAGCTAGGCCTTTGATGGATACTACAAAACTTAGAGTTAACGCAAAAATTCTTCCTTTATTCCAACAAAATGTTATACCTGTTGTAACTGGATTTATTGGAGCTGATCAACATGGTCGTGTTACAACTTTGGGTAGAAGTGGTTCTGATTATACAGCTACGATAATTGCATCATGTATTCACGCAAATGAAGTATATTTATGGAGTGACGTGAATGGTTTGCTTACTGCAGATCCGTTGATAGTGGACGATGCCCGGGTGCTTGATGAGATATCTTTTGCAGAAGCTGCTGAAATGGTTTTGTTTGGTGCAAAATATATTCATCCAAGAGCTTTGGAGCCTGTTATGGAATCTAATATTCCTTTAAAAATCCGAAATGCGTTTAATTTAACTCATTCTGGAACAACAATTACTAATGATTTAAAAATTTCTACTCGCATTATCAAATCAATAATTGCAATAAGAAATACTGTTTTATTGGATGTAGGAGGTGGAGGCATGGTAGGATCTCCAGGAACTGCTGCTAATATTTTTGATACTTTAGCTAAGAATAAAGTCAATATTATGATGATCTCCCAGGGACCATCTGAATCTAGTATTTCTATGGTATTGAATAAAGATGATCTAGGCAAAGCTATAACAGCTTTGGAGTTAAAGTTACTT